>JBIPNH010000188.1:0-3483 GCA_044373665.1 Bacteroidia bacterium | reverse complement strand
GGCTAATGTTAAATTAGGAAATGGTAATTCGCTAATATTAATAGTGTCTTTACTCTCGCATAAAAAACTATCAATGACAGTTAAAACGTATATTCCTGCCTTGTTAGCTTTTATTGTTGATGTGTTTTCTCCGCTTAACCAACGGTATTTTTCAAATGTTTGATTAGTGCCAATTTCAATGGTGTCGCCCTCACAAATACTGGTGTCATTGTTGCTTGTTAAATTGGGTGGTAGATTGACATTTATTGAAATAGAATCGCTGAATGAACATTTAAAATCTTTGTTTATGGTCAATCGATAAGTGCCACTTTTTTTGACATTTATTATATTGGAGGTATCGCCCGTATTCCAAAGTAAGTTTTTGAAATAAGTAAAAGTGCCAATGTTTAGAGTGAAAGGGAAGCAAATGTTAGTGTCAATACCCAAATCAAAATAGGGTTGATTTAATACAGTAATTAACACGGTGTCTGTAGCAATGCAATTTAAACTGTCTTTTGAAAATAAGTGGTAAGTGCCACCGTTTTTAACTACTATAAATGAATCGTTTGAACCTGTATTCCATTGGTAATTGGAAAGCGAAATGTTTGAAGTAATTTGGATAGAATCTCCATCACAAATACTGCTGTCTTTACCAATGTCTAAAAGTAAATTGCGTTTCCCAATAAACACCGAATCGTAAAAAACACAGCCTAGTTTGGTTCTGCTTTTGGCATAATACTTTTGGTCAGATAATGGGAAAACAAATGGTTTTAAAAGGGTAGTATCGTTAATATATTTATTAGGAGTCCATGCAACATTATTGGTGCCAGTAATTTTAAGTTCTGCCGTGTTTTTACTACAAAGGGATATAAAGTCAGGTATTTGTATTTGTTGCGTGTCTTTTTTTATTTGAAAGGTAAAAGAGTCTTTACAATTAACTGTATTGGATATAATTAACAATTGGTATTTACCGGTATCTGAAACGATGAGTTTTGATTGGTTTGTTTGAACTAATTGATTGTTTTTGTACCAATATACAGCAGCGTTTTTAGGTTTAATTTGGCCATAAAGTGTGTCGGTATTATTGTTGCAAAGTGCTGAGGGTCCCTTTATCTCTGCATTACAGCAGTTTTGTTTAATTTCTATTTCGAAACAGGTGTCTTTCTCATTAGCCTCACCCGGATTCATAATGTAGTTTATAATGTATTTACCAGTATTTAAATATTTAATATTTTGTGGAGTAGAGGTGGTTTGAGAGGGGAATTGTGGACTAGAACTACACATGTTTATTGCAAATCTAGTAATGGTATTTCCACTGGCGTTAGTGCTAAAAAAATAGGCAATGTCATTTTGGATAATGATATCAGAAAGGTCGTTTGATTTGCCAACCATATTGCTGAAACTGCCTAAATTGGTCGCATTAATAGAACCGCCTAAATCATTGGGAAATTCAAGTTTTATTATCTTGTTGTTTTCGTCACTTAAATACCCAATTTGCTCATTATTACAGCCTTTTACTATTAGTATACCGCGTGAAACTTGTTGGGCATTGGCTAAATTGTTAAATGTGGTTGCGGTAGGACTGTTATTGCTCGCAATGTTTTTTCCAAAAGCAAGTCTTACAATTCTTTGTCCTAAAACATCAGTTACAAAAGCATAAAAATCATTGTTTTTATCTTGTTTGACTTCAATGCCTGAAGCACCTCTTGTAATGCCAATGTTAGTGAAGTTGTATGCAGTAGGAGTGTTTAATAATGAACTTCCAAAAACTAAGCGAGTAATGGAGTTGTTGTTTCTATTGGCAACAAAACCAATCCATGTGTTATTGTGATAAAAGATATGTAACTCATGAGGCCATGCTAATTGTCCAAGATTGCCCAAATTAGTGGCGGTAGGTGAATTATTGTTGACATCGGTGCCAAAGTTTATTCTAACAATTGCATTACTTCCCGTTACAAAACCAATCCAATTGTTTCCTTCCTTTTTTATTTCTAGTCCTTCTAAGTCAGCAGGTAGTACGCCGCCAATATTCCCCAAATCTGTAATAGTTGGAGTGTTTAAAAAACTATTGCCGTAATTGGCTTTGATGATTTTTTTGTTAAAGTAGTTGGTTATAAATAGATAGTAATTGCTGCCATCAAATACGGGTTCTGCCATTGCAGGTCCATTCAATAATGAGTTGTAATGGTTTAAAACTGTCGAAGTTGGTAAATTGGTTACAGATGATTTGTTGCAAAATGTCCAATAATGAGAATAGGCCATATCCGACAAATTGTTTACCTTTAAAGTATCCGATTGACACAAATTAAGTTCAGGAATATTTAATCGAATTTTTTGACTAAAGCCTGTTGCATAATATAAAGTCATGAATACTAAGATATAATGCTTTGAAATGGACATTTTAAAGAACAAATTTATTTAAAAAAACTGTTATATCTATTTTTATTTTACAAGTAGAAAATACATAAAATTAGTAATAAGTTTGCTCCCATGTTTGGATTGTCAGCATTTTTTGCAAAATTTTTAGTTTGGTCTACTATTTTAAAAACCGTTAAAAGTATCATTAAATGGTTTTTAATTTTAAGTATTGGGCTAGTCTTTTTTTATAAGTTTGTTCCTGTTCCTTATACCTTATTTATGTTCCAAAGGTGTTTTCAGCAACAAGCTGAGGGGGAGGAGATGAAATTAGAAAAAGATTGGGTGTCAAAGGATGAAATATCCAATTATGTTCAATTGGCTGTTGTTTGTTCTGAAGATCAAAACTACTTAAAACACAATGGGTTTGACTTAGGCGCAATTAAAAAAGCGATGAAGTACAATGAAAAAATGGAAGAAAAAGGCAAGTCGAAACGAAGAGGAGCGAGTACAATTAGTCAACAAACGGCCAAAAATGTTTTTTTGTGGCATGGTAGAAGTTGGATTCGCAAGGGGTTTGAAGTGTATTTTACTTTTTTAATAGAGCTACTTTGGAGTAAAGAACGTATCATGGAGGTTTATCTTAACGTGATAGAATTAGGAGATGGTGTGTATGGAGTTGAAGCAGCAGCGCAAAAATATTTCCATAAGTCAGCATCAAAATTAACCCCAAGTGAAGCCGCCCTTATGGCAGTGGTGCTTCCCAACCCAAGGAAATTCTCTATTGCCAAACCTAGCGGATATACTCGCAAGCGTCAAGCATGGTGTTTAAGACAAATGAGATTTTGGGGAATGAAGTTGGATTATAACAAAGCGGATAAATCTTCGAAAAACTCTGAAGATGAAAATTAATAAATTGATTGAAAAACTATATTTTTGCCAATTGAAATGAAATACAAACGAATTCTCCTGAAACTAAGTGGTGAAGCTTTAATGGGCGACCAACAATACGGAATTGATCCTAAAATCTTAGAACAATATGCCAACGAAATTAAAGAAGTTGTAGATATGGGGATAGAAGTTGCCATTGTTATTGGAGGTGGTAATATTTTTAGAGGGGTTCAAGGTGTTCAAGGTGGATTGGTTGAC
>JBIPNH010000187.1:0-3484 GCA_044373665.1 Bacteroidia bacterium | reverse complement strand
ACTGAAGTTATTTTTACTTATATTACTTTTTGTTCAATTACAATCTTTTGAATTAAAGGCTCAATGTGATAGTTCCGTTGTACCTCCGAATACCATTAATACTGTTTACGTTACTCATAATTACACAGGAAGTGTCAGTTTTTATTTCCCTGCATTCATTTCTAATTGTGTCACTGGAGTTGTAACGACTCCCCCAAATTCTGTTTGGCTTGGTAGGAATGGTTCTTTCAGATACACCTTAAATTTTAATACTAATGTAAATAACTTAGTTATTGCGCTAACTGGAACAGGTCAAGCTGGCAATGAAAACTTTATTTTCACAACTAACACAGGCAATCCAACTATTACAAGTAGTATTAATTGTTTAACAATGATTGTAGGCAATCAAATTTTCAGTGGCAGCCAAACTAATCCTGGTGCAAATGGGAGTACTCGAGGTGGAGGTGGTGGCATATTTACTATTACCAATAGTTCTCCTTTTAACATTTTAACAATTACCGGAGATGGTGGTCAAAACGGATCCTTGTTAGCTTTGTGTAGTAATTCGGTTGTTAAAATCAGAAAACCATCTTTCTTTTCACAAACAATATACAGATGTCCTAATTCTCCTTTTGTGTATAGAAACAAAACATACCGATTTCCAGGCAAGTATTTCGACACATTGGTCAATTATCTAAATGACGATTCCATTGTAACTACCAATTTATTCCATCACCCAAGCTATCAACAAACTATTTCAAGAACGATTTGCCAAGGTGACACTGATAAAATTGGTTCAAACCAATACACACAAGAAGGTCGTTATATTAATAACTTTTTAAGTCGTTTGGGGTGCGACTCCATTGTTACACTCAACTTAAATGTGAACCCACAAACCACACAAAATACTGAATTTACAATATGTGAAGGGGAATCTTTAACCTTAAATAACAAAAACTATTCAAACAAAGGAATGTTTCAAGACACTTTGATCAATTACAAGGGCTGCGACTCTATTCTAAACATCCAAATAAATCAGATTGATAAATCATATTTTAGAAGCAACTATTTCATTTGTCCGGAGGATACTATAATTCACAATAATAAAATTTATACAGAAATTGGTGAATCAATTGAAATTTTTAAATCATACCGAAATTGCGATTCCATAGTAAGTGTAAACATACAATTATTAGCAAGTTTGGTTCAATGTAAAGATGCCAAGTTTTTTATTCCAACAGCATTTAGCCCTAATAACGATGGACACAATGATGTTTTTAAAATAGAAGGTGAAAACATTAAAGAAATAGAAATGATTATTTTTAACCGTTGGGGCGAAATCATACTCCAATCTAAAGACAAAATAGCACAATGGGATGGGTTTTATCAACAGAATATTTGTCAAGATGGATTGTACTTTTATCAAGTGAAAATAAAAGCCAATAACCTCAAAATCTACTATGTAAACGGCACATTCAATCTATTAAATTAAGTTGCTTAATAGTAAAAATAGGCTCAAATAAAGCCATTAAAAGACACACTAAAAACTTGCTATTTTTTATCAACAAGTCTATAATTTTAATCTCAAAACATTAATTTTACGGAATCAAATTATGCCCGAATTCGTCCATTTACATAACCACACCCAATACTCTTTGCTAGATGGTGCTGCCTCTATTAGTAAACTCTATAAAAAAGCGGTTCAAGACAATCAAAAAGCCATTGCAATAACCGACCATGGTAATATGTTTGGGGCTTTTCAGTTTGTGGCAGAAGCAACTAAATACAATAAAAATGGAGAAGTGATTAAACCCATAGTTGGTTGCGAATTTTATGTTTCTGAAGACCGATTCAGAAAAAACTTTACCAAAGAGGACAAAGATGTTAGATACCACCAATTGCTTTTGGCTAAAAATGCAACAGGTTACAAAAATATTTCAAAACTGTGTTCATTAGGCTATTTGGAAGGCATGTATGGCAAGTATCCTAGAATAGACAAAGCCCTAATTGCCGAGTATCATGAAGGATTAATTGCCACTTCTTGTTGTTTGGGTGCAATTATTCCACGAACCATTCTTAAAAAAGGTGAAGCGGCAGCAGAAGAAGAATTAAAATGGTGGTTAGATGTTTTCGGAGATGACTTTTATATCGAAATACAAAGACATCAGTTGCACGACGAAATTATCGTAAATGATACTTTGATGAAGTTTGCTAATAAATACCAAATTAAAGTTATAGCCACTAATGATTCCCATTATGTTGATGAGGCCGATGCCAATGCACACGATATTTTGCTGTGTATTAACACCAACGAAAAGTTAAATACGCCTAAAATAATTGATTATGGAGATGAGGAAACCAGTACAAAAGGACGAAGATTTGCTTTCCCTAACGACCAATTTTATTTTAAAACTCAAGCACAAATGAATGTCTTGTTTAGCGATATTCCTGAGTCGCTCGACAATACCCTAGAAATAGTTTCAAAAATAGAAACGCTCGACCTAAAAAAGGAAATACTACTTCCTAATTTCCCAATTCCTGATTCCTTTAAAACCCACACCACTTCACTCAAAATTGATGAAAAAACAACACTTGAGCCTGATGTGCTAAACCAATGGGAATATTTAAAAGACTTAACTTTTAAAGGCGCCAAAAGAAGATATACTGATATTACTCCCGAAGTAGAAGAGCGATTGACTTTTGAACTAGACATTATTCGAAAAATGGGTTTTGCAGGTTATTTCCTTATCGTATCCGATTTTATTAGAGCAGGAAAAGATTTGGGAGTCATTGTAGGTCCAGGTCGTGGTTCAGCTGCAGGTAGTGCTGTTGCTTATTGTATTGGAATTACCAGTATTGACCCCATCAAGTACGACTTACTATTTGAGCGTTTCCTAAACCCCGACCGTAAATCAATGCCCGATATAGATACCGACTTTGATGACGAGGGAAGACAAAAAGTAATTGATTATGTGGTTGAAAAATACGGCAAATCACAGGTGGCGCAAATTGTAACTTATGGTAAAATGGCGGCAAAAATGAGTGTTAAAGATGTGGCTCGTGTAATGGATTTCTCAATGGAAGAATCCAATCATTTAACCAAATTATTTCCAACCAAACCAATAGGCATAACACTTAAACAAATTTTACATGCCAAAATCGAGGGTGCCGAAGAGGTGATAGAAAATGAAGACCCTGATGCTGAAGGCGATACTGCAGAGATAGAAAACAGAGACACTATCGTTATTCGTAGGGAAGAGGTGCAAGGCATAATGCAATTGCGAGAATATTACAATGACAAGCAAAATACCAATGGAGAAGTATTGCGTCAAGCTGAATTACTCGAGGGTTCTGTAAGAAATACGGGGGTTCACGCCGCCGGTATCATCATTGCACCAAAAGATTTGAAAGAAATTTTACCTGTCGCCATTTCAAAAGATTCTGAATTATACCTAACACAATATGACGGAAAAGTGGTGGAAGATGCCGGTGTTATTAAAATGGA
>JBIPNH010000186.1:0-3490 GCA_044373665.1 Bacteroidia bacterium | reverse complement strand
AGCCGATTGCACACTCAACATTTGCATTCTTTGTGGTGCAACTAATTCGATGTAAGGCTCATAACTACCTCGCGCTTGTGTTCCATTTGGCTGAACCCATTCAAAAACTCTTCCATTGGCAGACGACGCTTTTAGAATATAATTCCCTTTACCCTCTCCCACGAAAGAAAAATTAACACTGTAATAAAAGGAGTCAATTCCTTCTTGATTGGTAAAAACATAAATATCATAGCCCAAAGAGTCCCTTTTAATGTAATTTACCCTATCGGTTTGAAAGGTTCTAAAAGTTCGTATTGCCTCAAAAAGCGGTTTATTGTCTCCTGCGTTTTCAAGTATCGATTGAATTTGACCACGGTTTGAGGTGTCTGTTGGTTGAAAACGACTGTCTTGTTCGGTAAAATAATGTACAGAATTGGTCCATTTGCCTGTTTGAAAAACATTAGAAACTGTAAATACACTTCGGTTATAGTTCCTGTCGCTGTATTGAAATTCCACTACAATTCTACTAAATTGATTGATTAATTTTCGGGGCATGAACACAATTTCTCCTACATTATAATCAATAACATAGTCATTTTGCTGACCTCTTTCTAACCTATTCCCGTCGAGGTAAACCACCTCTGTACCTGAGATTACAATAATATTTTGCTCATTGTTGGAACCCGAAAGGCGGTAGGGCCCTTGATTGCCCTCAATACCCTGAAATTCATTTCGCACAAACTTACCTCTGGAAACTGCCGCATCTACCCCCGAATACAACTTACCTCCCTTTAAAGTTGACAAATGGTTAAACTGCAATCCTCTCGATTTTTTGTAGTATTTTAAGAAGTAATTATTACGGTTATTTTGCATCAAAAAATCCCCCACAGTTAATTGACTACTGTCCTTAAAAATAGTGATGTACACTTTGTCGAAGTCTTGAATTTGTTGGGTATTTCCCTGCGGTTGAATAGGATTGTTTTCATCACTAATTGCCGCTAAAATAGAAACCCCTTTGCCTAATTTACCGCTCATTTGCAAATTCAAATTACTATTAAGCACAACATCTTGTGCATTACCTACGGACAAGCCTCTGGAAATATTTCCTGACACATTCAAACCTGTTCCAAAATACAATTTATCTACTTCGGATTGCTCATTGTAATTGTAAAAAAAACGAGGTTGTTCCGTAAAATAGGGCTCAATTAATTTTTCATTTTTCCGATAATACGCTTTAAAAACAGCAGGATCAAAAACCCTGTAATTAAACACCAAAACTTTGTTTTGCAAACTTGTATCAACAAGGATTCTTCCGTCTTTTAAAGGCTTACACCATTGCTTTACATCTTTACCCAAATGGCTTACTTGCAAGCTAGTCCAAATAAAAGATTGGGTATCCAAATCCAAGGTATCCGATACAATTAGCACTTGTTTTGACCTGTAATTAGACTGATACTGTTGCGCCCTCAAACCATTGTATGAAGTAAACAAAGCAATTATCAATATTGAATAAGTCCTTAAAATAATTATACTATTATTGGTAACTTAACGTAAAATGTAGTGCCAATATTGACCTCACTTTCAAACCAAATTTCCCCATTAAATCCTTCTATAATTCGTTTACTGATAGAAAGGCCTAATCCCATTCCGGAGTTTTTGGTACTAAAATTGGGAACAAACAACTTGTCTTTGAGTTCCGGCTCTATTCCCTTTCCATTGTCTGTAAATGAAATAAGAATAGAATTTCCTGTCACTTTTGTGTCTATTTTAAGTACACAAACCTCTGATTCTTTAACTGCTTGGTGGGCATTTTTGATAATATTTGTAAACACCCTTTGTAACGGTTGAGGATCTGCATTCACCTCTACAGGATTAGACAAGGCATTCATTTCAATTTCCAACTGATTAAAGGAAGTAAATAATTGAACTGTCGTTTGCAATATTTGCTCAACATTCACTTTTTCGATGATAGAAATCGGCATTTTGGCAAACGATGAAAACTCTTCCGCCATGTGGCTCAATTGGTCTATCTGCTCAATCAGTATTTTACTAACTTCTGTTATTTTTTCTGTTAAGTTGGGGTCTTTTCTTTGAATCAGAAACTGCAAATGTTGTAAATGAAGCTTCATTGGGGTCAGTGGATTTTTAATTTCGTGTGCCACTTGTTTTGCCATTTCTTTCCATGCCCCTTCACGTTCACTTAAAGCCAACTTATTGGAACTTTCTTCCAACTTTTCTAACATGTGATTGTATTGCATTACCAATTGTCCTATTTCATCATTTCGCGAAATTTGAATAGGCTCATTTGAACTTCCTAGTTTAATTTTAGTAAGACTTTCAATAACCAATTTGAGAGGCTTAACCAATCCTGCACCTATTTGCATAGAAAGCAACAATGTTAAAACCAACATCACGATTAAGATATTAATCAAACTGCTCAAAAAGTTTGAAAACTGCTCGTTTAAATCCAAGTTTCTCGAAAAATAAGGCACATTTAAAAAACCAACTAGTTGCCTGTCTTTGTCAAAAATGGTTCCGTATGAAGCCGTGTATTTTAGGTTTCCTATTTGCTCCATTTGCTTGAACTGTGATTTTTTATTTACCACTATCTCATTGTATGCCAACGGATTAATAAAATTAGAGAACCAACCATCAAAAAACATTCTGTTATTTGCAGTTTGAAACAAGGTACCGTCGGTATGATAAAAATTAATATCCAACTCAAATTGATTAGCCAAGTCCTTGATGAGATTTCGGATTGACCCACCATTATTGTTTTGAAAAGACAACTCAATTTCATTAGTAATCTGCATCATTTGCTTGTCGAGCAATTCCCTTTGCTGGTCTTTGAAATTATTACTTACATTGTTTACAACCACTAAGATAAGTGTAAAAAAGATACCTAAAGAAAGTATCAAAAAGTAAAACCTAATTTTCGTTTCCAAGTATATTTTATCCAAATTAATCAACCTGAACAGTTTGGTTAACTTAACATACAAATGCATAAACATCCTTTTTCGTCTGAATAAATACAGAATATAAACAAGTAAATAAACACTCCCTACAATAATTACCAAGAAAAGATTGAACAAAAAGAAAGCAAAAGAAAACACTGAAAAAATTCGGTCTTTGGAATATTCTTTTTTCGACACCAAAATAAATGACTCAGAATCTATCCGTTTGTAAAAATGTGAGTACTTATTAAAATCCACAAAAGACTCATCGCCTTTTAAATCAAACTCGTAATCTTTTACTAATTTATAAGAATAGTTCCCTGAAGATTTTACTAATTGATTGTTGCTATATACGGCATATGCATACTTTTTGTTTTGAGGATTAAAATTATTATCCAAACTGAAAAAGTAGTCCAGATTATAAGTCTCGCTTTTTATTTTAGGGGTTAACAATAAATACACATAACCGAGAGTCTGTTTATCGGGACATATTTCATATTTGGCAATGTATGCCCCTAAGTAATTGATATCTTTAATGTACAAAAAGTAATTGGTAA
>JBIPNH010000184.1:0-3493 GCA_044373665.1 Bacteroidia bacterium | reverse complement strand
CGTAAAGACGATGACAGTAAAGATTTTGGAAAAGAAGCCATAGAAATCTTATTGAAAGAATTGAGTGATGCAAGTGACATGGCCATTATTGTGGCAGGTTATCCAACCGAAATGAACACTTTCCTTGAGTCTAACCCCGGTTTAAAATCGCGTTTCAATATGATTTATGAATTCCCTGACTATTTGCCTCAGGAGTTGATTAAAATCTCAGAATATGCGTGTCAAAAAAGAGGCGTTAAGTTAAGCGAAAGTGCTGTTGCCGAAATGTATAAACATTTGGTAGATGCCTACAGAAACAGAGATAAATTCTTTGGAAATGCAAGAATGGTTAACTCCATGATTGATGAATTTAAAATGAATTTAGGCTTAAGAGTTATGAAAGTTAAAGACCCCAATAAATTAACTTTAGAAACACTAAGCACTATTGAAAAGGAAGATGTATTAAAAGCCTTTACAGCCCAATCTAAATCGGATGCAGACATTCCAATTGATGAAGAGTTGCTAAAAGAATCTGTAGGAAAACTAAGAAAACTAACGGGATTAGCAAAGGTGAAAAATGATATTGATGAACTGATTAAGTTGGTGAGATATTACAAGGAATCTGGAAAAAATCCACGAGAAATATTTTCATTACATTCCGTGTTTTTGGGCAACCCAGGAACGGGTAAAACGACTGTTGCCAGAATTTTGGCTCAGATTTATAAAGCATTAGGAATTCTTGAACGTGGTCATTTGGTAGAGTGTGACAGACAATCTTTAGTGGGTGGTTATATTGGTCAAACTGCTATAAAAACATCTGAATTGTTAGACAAATCTCAAGGAGGTGTATTGTTTATAGATGAGGCCTATTCCTTGACAGAAGGTGGTGGTAATGATTACGGCAGAGAAGCCATAGAAACTATTTTGAAAAGAATGGAAGATCAAAGAGGAAAATTTGTGGTAATAGCAGCAGGTTACACTCAAAATATGGAGAAATTCTTGGAGACCAATCCGGGCTTAAAATCCAGATTCGACCGTACTTTCTTATTCGAAGACTTTAATGCAGAGGATTTGTATGGCATCGCTATTCAGCAATTGGCCGACCATAACTTAAGTCCAGATGAAGCTGCCAAAGAACAACTTAAAACCTATATTTCCTATATGTATCAAAAACGCGATAAGTTTTTTGGTAATGGAAGGGCTGTAAGAAAAGTGATAGAAGAAGCGGTTAGAAATCAACATTTAAGATTGAGCGAATTGCCTAAGAGTAAAAGAACTGCTAAGGTAATAGCTACGCTTACTTTTGAAGATGTAGATGAATTTAAAGCGGACAATATTCCTTCACAAAAAACTGGAATTGGATTCAAATAAACATGACGCTACAATATCCCAATACGATATTTGAAGTCGTACTACTTGTATCATGTGGACTTTTTGTTTTAATACAACTAATCGTTCATTTTTATTTAATTCTTCCTTTTTTGAAAGTCAAAAAAAATGACTTGCCTACTCATGTTTCTTGGCCCCCAATAAGTATTGTTATTTCTATCCGGGCTGATTTTGAAAATATTCAAAAGTTGTTGCCTGAATTGTTGAGCCAAAATTATCCAAACTTTGAAATCGTACTAATTGACGATGCAAGTTGGGATGAAACCAAATCATTTATCGAAGAGTCTGTAAAGCAATTCCCCAATGTTAAAGGGGTTTATGTAACCGAGGAAATGAAAAAACAAACCCTCGGTAAAAAATTAGCACTTACACTAGGGATTAAAGCGGCAACTCATGAAATTATAGTATTGACTGATGCAGACTGTATGCCTGCAACACCTTATTGGTTGCAAAGAATGGTTGCGCCTTATTTGGAAAATCCATCCACAGAAATTGTGCTTGGCTATTCACCATTTATTAGAAAACAGACTTTTGTTAACCTAATTTCACAAATGGATAATTTATGGACTGCAATTTTGTATTTTTCATACGCCGTGCGCAACAAAGCCTATATGGGTGTTGGAAGAAATATGAGCTATAAAAAGTCCTTGTTCTTGAAAGTGAAGGGGTTTGCCAGTCACTTACATGTACTTTCGGGAGATGATGATTTGTTTGTAAGAGACGCAGCAAATAGCAGCAATACTGCCATTTGTATTCATCCCGATTCGTTTATGTTCACAAGTAGCAAAAGCAGTTTTAATACATGGTATTTGCAAAAAAAGAGACATACTTTTGTTGGGAAATATTACAAGTTTAAAGACAAATTAAAACTTGGTTTTATAGGTTTATCTCATGCTTTAATGTGGGTTTTAATTGTGTTTAATTTATTTTTACTAAGCAATTGGTTTTGGACATTGATTCTGTTATTGCTGTTTTGGATGATTAAGTTTCCATTGGTTTTTATGGCATTCAAAAAGCTTAAACACAAATACAAAACAGTGTGGATGCCCTTGTTCGACTTGTTATATGTAATTTACAATGCGATGTTTGGGTTGGTGAATTTATTTAATAAACAAAAGAAATGGTAGACTCTGCAATCATACAATCTCATTTTAAAGAACTTACAGAACAACAAATTAAACAGTTCGATCAGTTGTATGCGCTTTATAAAGAATGGAATGAGAAAATTAATGTCATTTCGCGAAAAGACATAGATGAACTGTATGTAAGACATGTTTTGCATTCTTTGGCTATTGCCAAATTTATGGATTTTTCGCAGATTCGTTCAGTGTTAGACATAGGAACAGGCGGTGGCTTCCCCGGTATTCCATTGGCCATTTTGTTCCCTGATATTGAGTTTTATTTGGTAGATTCTATAGGTAAAAAAATTGGCGTTGTAAATGCCATCATTGAAGGAACAGGACTAACAAATGTTAAAGCTGAACAATTAAGAGCAGAACAAGTCAAAGGCAAGTTTGATTTGGTTGTGAGTAGGGCAGTAACCCAATTGGTAGATTTTTATGCTTGGATTCACAAGAATTTAAAGACAGATTCGGAAGTAGCATGTTTAAAAGGAGGCGATTTAACCCAAGAGTTGATTAATTTTAAAGAAGTTTACCCGCGCAAAAAAATAACTATCGAGTCTATTTACCCCGGTTTTGATGACCCATTTTTTGAAACCAAAAAATTGGTAATTGTAAGGTAATTGTTGTTTTGAAAAACGCCATTTTTTGTTGACTTTATTCAGGAAAAAGGCAGTTTTAAACTTCTATTTAATTCTTGGTTTGTGTATCACCAATACAAGTAAAAATAGTTAAATTCTTTGTTTTCGGATTCTATGTCAATTGGTTTTTCTTGATTTAATTAAATCCTAAACAATAATTTCAAACTGTTTTCTGTTAATAATGAATACAACTTTTTAAATGGCAATTAAATTTACTTTAAATAAAAAAATCAGACTTACATTCTGTATTTTCCTTGTTGTGAATGCATTAAATGCAAACAACTTTTTAGGTTCTACTAGTTTTGGAAATCATGTGTATCTATATAATCACAGCAAAATTGTAAAAGTGGACTTGCAAACAAA
>JBIPNH010000185.1:0-3493 GCA_044373665.1 Bacteroidia bacterium | reverse complement strand
ACTTATGGAATTACTGTTTACCAAGAGCAGGTGATGCTTCTGAGTCAGTCCCTAGCAGGATTTTCAAAAGGGAAAGCTGACATTTTAAGAAAAGCAATGGGTAAAAAGAACCTCAATGACTTAATGAAATTGAAGGATGATTTTATGGCAGGTATCAAAGAAAGAAATTTGGATGCCAACCGTTGTGAAAAAATTTGGAAAGATTGGGAATCCTTTGCCTCCTACGCTTTTAACAAATCACACTCTACTTGTTATGCCTTTGTAGCCTATCAAACAGGGTATTTAAAAGCTCATTATCCCGCAGAATTTATGGCATCTGTGTTATCGAATAACACCAATAACCTCGAA
This sequence comes from Bacteroidia bacterium, assembly GCA_044373665.1. GTDB lineage: Bacteria > Bacteroidota > Bacteroidia > NS11-12g > UBA955 > JABMMZ01. The sequence goes on along the minus strand of JBIPNH010000185.1, from coordinate 3,145 downwards.
AAACTCAGTTTTCACATGGAAGAATGCAAACGTATGGGCGTTCCCGTTTTGGGCCCCGACGTGAATGAGAGTCACATACAATTTACTGTAAATGCCAAAGGTGAAATACGTTTTGGTTTATGCGCTATAAAAGGTGTGGGCGATGGACCAGCCTTCAACATCATAGAAGAAAGAGGAAAAAACGGCCCTTACAAAAGCATTTTTGACCTTACCTCCCGATGTAACTTGAGAAATGTCAATAAAAAAACATTGGAATCTTTGGTAAAAGCAGGTGCTTTTGATTTTGATCCCACCTATCACAAAGCTCAATATATCACTGAAATTGGAGGCACTACAGGCTTAGAAACGGCATTAAAGTATGGTATCAACTTTCAAGCCTTGCAAAACAGCAATCAAAGTTCATTGTTTGGAGACAAAAGCGATAGCACTATAAATTTACCTCCGTTGCCAAAAGTGGAACCATACACAATTATTGAAGAATGTGAACTTGAAAAAGAAATGGTAGGTATTTATATTAAAATGCACCCATTGGACACTTTCAAACTTGAGTATGAAACCATTGTAAACACCAAACTACATGAATTAAATGATTTAGGACCTCTTGAAAACAAACCATCCATAACAGTTGCAGGAGTTATTTTAGAAGAAAATACTTTTACTTCGAAAAAGAATCAGAAGTTCAACAAATTCAAACTACAAGATTATGATGGACAGTATGATTTTTATTTGTCGGGCGAAACATTAGACAACTTCGGTAAATATATAAACAAAGGCGAATTCATCTTAATTCATTGCACGGCAACCAAAAGCAAATATGCCACTAGTCCCGATGCTAAACTGTACTTAAACATTATTTCCATCAAAAAAATGGAATATTTAAAGAAAGAATGGTTCAAATCCCTGTTATTAAATCTGATCGTCAACAAATTGAGTCATCAAACTATTGAAGATTTACAAGCTATTATAGAAAAATATCCAGGTGACAAACCCCTTGAATTCAACCTAATAGATACTCAGAAAAAATACAAGATTAACACCTACAGCAATGACAAGAAAATTGAAATTTGCGAAGACCTTATTTTAGAGCTTAAAAAAATTGATGTAGATTACACCATATTAAAAAATTAGATTTAATTTGCAGTCATGTTAAGTAAAGAGCAAATAGCACAACGAATAGCCATGGAATTGAAAGATGGTTATTATGTTAATTTGGGAATTGGAATCCCTACATTGGTTGCCAATTACATTCCCGAAGGAGTAGATGTTGTTTTACAATCCGAAAATGGATTACTAGGCATGGGCCCTTTTCCATTTGAAGGCGAAGAAGATGCCGACTTAATAAACGCAGGAAAACAAACAATTACTACTGTGAATGGTTCCGCTTTTTTTGATAGTGCCATGAGTTTTGGTATGATTAGAGCTGGCAAAGTTGATTTAACTGTTTTGGGTGCAATGGAAGTCAATGACAAGGGAGATATTGCCAATTGGAAAATACCCGGAAAAATGGTCAAAGGAATGGGTGGTGCTATGGATTTAGTAGCCAGTGCAAAAAACATCATTGTTGCTATGCAACATGTTAACAAAGCAGGTGAGTCAAAACTTTTAAAGGAGTGCAGCCTTCCTATCACTGGTTTGGCTTGTGTGAAAAAAATCGTAACCGAATTAGGGGTTTTTAACATCAATGAAAATGGTTTTGAATTGATAGAAAAAGCTGCAGATGTTTCAGTTGAATACATAAAAGAAAAAACAGAAGGAAGATTGACCATTAGTAGTGAACTTAAAGACATTACTTTTTAATTATATTACACCATAAAGAACTTATAAAATGAAATTTGGAACCAAAGCGTTACATGCAGGCATAGAACCTGATCCAACTACGGGAGCCGTTATGACTCCTATTTACCAAACCAGCACTTTTGTACAAGAATATCCGGGCAAACACAAAGGTTATGCCTATGCTAGAGGAAAAAACCCAACTAGAACTCAACTTGAAAACAATTTAGCTGCGTTAGAAAATGGCAAACATGCTATTTGTTTTAGTAGCGGAATGGGGGCAATTGATGCGGTTATTAAACTTTTAAAACCAGGCGATGAAGTTATTACAGGTGATGACATTTATGGTGGTTCTTACCGTATGTTTTCTAAGATTTACGAACCTTTCGGCATTAAATTTCATTACATCAACTTATATGATGCTAGTAATATTGAAAAATACATTAATAGCAACACTAAATTAATTTGGGCAGAAACCCCAACCAATCCGACATTAAAAATCGTTGACATTGCAGCCGTTTCTGCGATAGCAAAAGCCAATCATATTACCTTAGCTATTGACAACACTTTTGCATCTCCTTACCTTCAAAACCCATTGGATTTAGGGGCAGATATTGTAATGCACAGTGCTACAAAGTATTTAGGCGGACACAGTGATGTTGTTATGGGAGCATTGGTTGTTAATGATGACGAACTATACCAAAGACTTCATTTTATTTTGAATAGTTGTGGTGCAAACCCAGGACCTATGGATAGTTTCTTGGTTTTAAGAGGTATAAAAACTCTCCATTTAAGAATGAAAGCCCATTGCGAAAATGGAGAGAAAGTAGCCCATTTCCTCAGAAATCATCCAAAAATTGGTCATGTTTATTGGCCAGGTTTCGAAGACGCAAATGGTCACGAAATTGCAAAAAAACAAATGCGTGGTTTTGGTGGTATGGTTTCCTTTACACTTAAAGGTGATGATTTTGATGCAGCCATGCGTTTTGCTTGCAATGTTAAAGTATTCACTCTAGCAGAATCATTAGGTGGAGTAGAAAGTTTGGTAAACCATCCTGCAAGTATGACACACGCAAGTATCCCAAAAGCAGAAAGAGATAAAGCAGGTGTTGTTGATGGTTTATTGAGACTAAGTGTTGGGGTTGAGGATATAGAAGATTTAATACTAGATATTGATCAAGCTTTAGATTTAGTCTAGTCTTTCCGAAATTCTTAGTTTAATCTTTTTGTCTTGGTGAGAGCTTGTACTGAGCTTGTCGAAGTGCTCTCGAACCATAGACAAAATAACTTTTAAGTTGAGTACATAAACGACACCAAGCTCCCCTCTCCTTCGGTCCCGATAAATATCGGGAGGGCTGGCCGTGGCTAGGCT
>JBIPNH010000066.1:0-11935 GCA_044373665.1 Bacteroidia bacterium | reverse complement strand
ATTTAATATATTATTTGCTAACGAGAGCCCATATAATTTTTCAATTAACTCTCCAATTGGATTAATTGATAAAGGAGGTAATTTTCCAATACCTAAAGATGCTAGAATAATTAATTCAAATTGGCACGGGGGTATATTATTGCAAAAAACAGATCAGACATTTCTTTTTGTAAGATTAGAATCTCCACATGGATCTTCTGACTGGAATGAAGATTTAGAAGTATGGTATCAATATTCATATTTTGCAAACAAGTGGCAAATTATTAACGCACCCGTAAATTGCTTATATTGCGATATTGTAAAAATAGCAAAATGGTCTATTAAAAACCTTGCTCGATACACAACTCCGATTGAAGAACTATACATATTATATTCTGGGAAAAATTTTGATGGAGAAATTGATAGTAGAGGTAAGGCTGGAATATGGTTAGCTATTGGTATAGTTCCAGGTGGTAAAATTTTAAAACCTGTAAAAAAAATATTAAAATCAGGAGTTGAAATATTTGCAAAATCTTCGAATATGACCCTTAAGTTAGTTACAATTTCCTATAAAATTTCCGATGAAATTTCAAGTATTGTCTCAAGTATATCACATTTAATGAAAAACAATGCAAAGGAAATTATTATGACAACTTTTTCAGGTACAGGGGAAGATGCTTTAAAAGTAGCAAAAAAACTAACAAATTTGGGAGATGATGCAACTCCTTTTTATGGAGATTTTGGTAAATGGGAAGGGAAATTGACTGGTTGGCAATCAAAAAACAAAAGACAAGGATGGAGATTAGATTGGGACAGTGAAAAAGGTGCTCACATTAATTGGTGGAATCATGACACTGGCGAAAAAGGTGCTATATTAATTGATTCAAATGAGAGAAACATTGAAAATATTATAAACAACGAAATAATAAAACATTGGAATGATTAATTACGATAATTTCATATTTGATGATTTTAAAAATCAAATTAAAATCATAAGTGAGAATCCTATTGAATTTAAAAAAACAATACCATCTAAAATTGGATATAAATTTTCTAATGATATTGAAACACAACACAAATTAAGGATTAGATTACCATGGTTTAATATTGAAAATTGTTTCAATATTAAATTTGATATAAGTTATTCTGAATTAGAGCTTAGACTAAAAAAATCTGACCTGTATAAAGAAAAATACATTATTCTATGTATTGGAATGGATAACCCAATTTTTAAAATTGATTTAGATACTTTTTTAGAAAATTTAGAAGATTTCTTTTACGCTTCTGGAACATCTGGTTACTTTGGATTTACAGAAAACGGAAAGTATTTGATTGAATTTACAGATGACGAATTTGAAACAATATATAGTAATTTTGCAATTTGAATGTTTATTAACATTAAGTTTCAAAATTATGCCTTTGGAAGTGCTATTTCTGAAATGCAATTTAAGAGCGATACAGGGGGTGGATATAGGTATGGTTTTAATAACCAAGAAATGGATGAGGAACTAGGAGAATACTATGCTTTTGAATATAGAATTCATGATGCAAGGTTAGGAAGATTTTTGAGTGTTGATCCTTTGGCATCAAGTTATCCATGGAATAGTACTTATGCATTTGCTTGTAATTCCGTTATTATGAATATTGATTTAGAAGGTAGAGAAAAAGCAGATGCAGTTCAATTTCAATACGCAAATTCTATTATTAATGGTTATAAGTCAAAACTTTCATCAGGATTGATTAAAGATAAGACATTAATTTATGATTTAACACTTTCTAGATTATTAGAACTGATGCAAAGTCAAATTATTAATAAAGACTTATTAAGTAGAGTTGGAAAAGCAGACGACTTTTCAAGTGGTTATTTTTGTGGTTCTGCGGCAGTAGGCACTGTAATAATGAATTACAATCCAGTTGGCTATGTTAGTGCAGTAATCCAATTGGCATTAAACGGTTTTGCATTTAATCATAATGAAAAAATATATTTAGCGGATTTTTTAAAAAATGAAAGTCTTTGGCTAAGTTATGATAAAGGTTATTTTTCATATGAAGGTAATGTATCAGCACCTGATGCAATATTAAATTTCAGTATTAGATCAACTGAAAATGATTATTCATCAAAAAAGTTAGATAATGAAAGGGCTGCGGGCACTCTTCCTTGGGAAATAGATAATTTATTTAATTATATGGGCATAAGTATTGAGAAGCAAAGTGTGTATGGTGGTCAATCTATAAAAGATATCAACATTATCCAAGAAGCAATAGCACAAGGTAAATTGCCAATAATTTTTGAAAACCATTTATTAACATCTTCAACATCAACTAAAGATAATGGTTATGGTGGTTTATTTGGAATACATTTTATTGTAATTCATGAAATCTCTGTATGCAACAATCAAGTTACATTCTTATATTCTGAAAATGGCAAAATACAAGATTTGACTATTAGGTCTGTAGAAGATTTTTTAAAAGGTATGAAAGCTTATTATATTCCAAGTTTTAATTCTAATTCAACATCTGTAAGTAATTCAGGTAACTCAAACCTCAATAGAGGTGGATCAGGAATGGGACAACTGCATTTTGATGATTTAAATAATTCTAATTTATAATGAAAGTATGAAAAGATTATATTTAATAATTTTAATTCCAATTCTTTCGAATAATTTATTTTCTCAAATTAAATTTGGTAAAAAAGAGGGTTATCTTAAATATATGATAATTGACACAAAAAATCATTATAAATGGGATACCTCTTTAATTGATTTTAAATTTATAAACTATGGAAAAGTTGGCATAATAACATTAAAAACACTTCAAAACGATTCGATTTTTAAATATATTTATAAAGATTCACTTTTGTTTAAAATAAGTAATGATACAACATTTGTTTTTCAAGAGTATGTGACAAATATTTATAATATTTTATTAATAAAAATGGATATTAATAAAGTAGAAAATCAAAACTTAAAAATAATTAGTAAAGATAAAAAATATTATGAATTTAGAAGAATGAAATATTCAAAAAACGCATTTCTTGACAAGAAATTAGAACTTAATTTCAAATCATTCTTTAGATATAATGATATTCCTATAACCTTTGATTGTAAAGCTAATTCTGATGGCATTAAAAAGGGAGCTAAATTCCACTTTAAAACCATATATTCGAAATTTAGAATAAATGAAAATTACAAAAAGGAAATTAAAAATGCATTAAGTTTAATATAGTTTATTTCTAATGGATTTTAATAAAAAAAAGATCTTTGTTGTCTTAATTGCAAATGCATAATTGCATATTATATACCTATAAAATTACTCAAAAAACCCCTCCCTTTGGAAGTGCTATTTCTGAGATGCAATTTAAGAGCGATACAGGGGGTGGATATAGGTATGGGTTTAACAATCAAGAAAAGGAAAATGAATTGGGTGATTATTATGCATTTGAATATAGAATTCATGATGCAAGGTTAGGAAGATTTTTGAGTGTTGATCCTATGAGTGGAAGTTTGGTGGCATTTTCATGTTATAGCTTTGCTAGAAATTGCCCCATACTATATATAGATTATTTAGGTTTAGATGGAATAATACCTGAAAGTGTATGGAATAACTCCATAAATAACTCATTATTACCTGGTTTGGCTAGCTATGCAGGATTGGTTAATGCGGTTGGTTCAGATGTTGCAGGGTTAGGCTCACTTTTAAATCCTATAAATTGGTATAAATCATGGTGCTTTTTTAACTCAACTGATGGTAAATGGGAAATGAAAAGGTGTCAAGTGTTTTTAGAAATTAAAAATGCAGTAGACATTTATGTTAAATATGAAACTGATTTAGTTTTTCAGATTCATGTCAATGTTTATATTTATTCAACAATTAAGGATAAAATAAAGAATGCAAGTACTGAAGAAGTTCAATACTACACTACACATGCATTATACAATTTTGCAACTATGTTTATAGGTGTTGGAGAAGTCAAGGGACTTATGAAGTCTGGAAAATTTATTGAGTATATCACCAAGTTATCTGCATGGATGTATACAAAAGAAACTCCACTAGCAAGAATTTTTGCAAAAACAAGTAATTTTGTAAATAGTATAGATTGGCACCATATAATTCCAAGTAATTTAAAAAACGAAGATGTTAGTCAAGCCGCTATGAGAGCAGGGTATCAATTTGAACAAAAAATGGGTATTGATGGAACAACTGGAAACAAAATTCCATTAGAACAATTTTTAAAGAAAAATGGAAAAGGCACTCATGGGAATGCCCCAAAATATGATGAACAAATAAAGTCAGCATTTAAGTTATTTGAGAAAAATTTTAAGAATTATACTGATGTACAAGCAAAAAACTTTATTGATGACTTAAATTCGCAAATTATAAATGCAATAGATGCAAACCCAACAGTTAAACTTAATGATTTACATTTAAACCTGAAAGTTAAAGATAATTACTAAAATGAAAAATAAAATTTTTTATAAATTAAAAAACCAATGCGAATCAAAATATGTAGGTAGCTTTCCTCAGATTCAAAGATATAAAAAGGGATATATCACAGAAAGACGCAATTCAATGACAAAAACTGCGAGGTATTTTTTTTCTCAAAACCCTGGTCCTGAATTAGATGTTGATGGATTAGTTTTGGCACCTAAAGCTAAGCTTACTGATTTTTTAACATCTACTGCATTTTCAGATTATGTTGGATTATTAATAAGCGAGCGTTTACTTAAAATAATTCAATCTGTTACAACAGTAAATTATGAAATTTATCCAGCACCAATTTATAATAAAGATGAGGAAGTAATTGCTAATTATTTTTATATACATTATACTCAGGAGTTGCCTGAATTAATAGATTTTAAAGAGTTCAAAATTATAATTGATAATGCTGAGAAACCTTATGAAATTTTATTAAAAAATGAAACTGAATATAAATTATTTATACAAAAGAATCCTCATGCAAATTTAATTTATAAAGATAAAATTATTTATAAAAATAAGGTTGATAATTTTGATATTTTCAGAGACGGAATATTTTTTTGTGAAACAATAATTTCTGAGAAAGCAATGCAATTATTTGTTGACAATAAAATTACTGGTTTGGAATTTATAAAAATAACAAATATTTTTATAAATGAAGATTAGAGTAATAAGAATTGTATTATTATAGTAGTTAGCTTTCCCAAACCAATAATAAGGTTTATTTTCAAATTAAAATTAATATTTCATGCGTTATTTAACCAATCTAAAATCTTCATTTACATCTCCCTTTGGAAGTGCTATTTCTGAGATGCAATTTAAGAGCGATACAGGGGGTAGTTATAGGTATGGTTTTAATGGGAAGGAAAAAGATAATGAAAGTTTTGTTGATGCTTATGATTTTGGTGCAAGAATATATAATGCTAGGTTGGGGAGAACATTAACAATGGACCCAGCAAAATTATTATACCCTGGTATTTGCCCTTATGCTTTTGTAATGAATACACCCCTTCAAGCTATAGACCCAGATGGGAAAGTAGTAATTTTTATTAATGGATTATGGGGGCCAATAGGTGATACTAAATTACCAGGCAAAGCATATTGGACAGAGAATCGCATCGGTCAATTATGGACAGAAGGTTTAAAAAAACATTGGAATGATCAAAATGAACTATTTTTTGATGGATCTGTGGGTGGTCAATATAATATTAAAAATAATTTAAATTCTAGTTTCAGGAATGAATGGGGCAAAATTGAAGGTTATATTAATGCCAAATCAATTATATCAAATTTAGGAGCAGATGAAACAATTAAATTTGTAACAAATAGTATGGGGTCTGCATTTCAGCGTGGTTTTTCAGATGGATTAATGACATTTATTTCAGAACAAAAAAGTGCGAATATTCAAACTCAACAAGGTGTTATGAATAATATTCAGGCTATTGAAAATCAAATGCGGGGATTACTTGAGTCTCCTCTTTTCACTAACTTTCAATACGACTTATTACAAAGTCAACTTAATTACGAAAATAAAAAATTAACCGAATTGCAGGCTGAGCATTCTAAATTGGATAATATCAAGATTGAAATTGTTGTAGACATTGAGCCTTTTCAACAAACGGAACGAGACCCAAATGCTAAGAATCATTATTTTGTATTAAGTGATAAAACTAAATATGGTCTAGCAGAAAAAGCGTTTCCTATTGTTGGAGGAATTCAACCAGTAACTGGGGCAACTGACGCAAGTAAGAAGCCAGATGGTACTTCTATTACTCCAGGACATCATTCAAGCTATACCAATCCAAGTGATTTGCCTAAACCATAAAAACTATTGTTAATTCCCAATTATGAGAAGTATATTTTTAATCAAAGCAGCATTAGTAACAACAACTATTTTAATTTCTAGTTGCTGTCCTAAAAAATACAAAAAAGAAGATATTGAATTTACTGATAAAGAGCTTCAATTGTTAGGTAATTATAAAAGAGGAGATATGATTTTTTTTGAAAGTAATATAGGGAATACTGATACAATTCAAATAATAGAATTTTATGAGGAAAGATTTGAGAAAACTTCCTGTTTTATGTCAAGAGCCCCATATCATTATAGAACAATAGAAATAAAACATTTGCCTATTGACAATTGGGCAAAAACCTCAAATATAGAAAATAGAGGAAAGAAAATTGAATATCAAGAGTTAATTGCAATTTCAAAGAAACCGTTAAATTCGAGAAGAAATTTAGCGAATTATAGCATTGAATTTAAAGGATTTGATGCGATAGAAAATGCATTTGATTCTTTACCTAAAGAAATTATTATAAATGACAAAAAAATATCAGAATGTTACAAGGTTGCTCACTTTTATCCAGAAAGGGTTATTAATCCAAATGATATAGAAATAGTTTATTGGACGGCTAAGTATGGACTTACTGCTTATTCAAGTAAATCAGGCGAAACATGGTTGATTAAAGACTATAAATGACATCAAATATTAAAGATAAATCATTATAAAATGTTGCTAAATGTCCACCTCAAAATACCGCCCAAAAACATTATTACAAGCCCTCCTATTTTTTCCCTGTAGTTGGTGTTGCGCCAAGAATATGCGGTTGAGCACCAACCAATATATGCCTCATACACCCGCCTTTTTCAATCAAACTAAATATGTGGGAAAAAAGGCTTATTTTTTCGTAATTAAAAAAATAAAATCATATCATTGTAAAACCATTTTAGATGCACCAATCCAGCCCAATATCGACTTGTTTTAACCCTCCCTTTGGAAGTGCTATTTCTGAGATGCAATTTAAGAGCGATACAGGAGGTGGTTATAGGTATGGATTTAATACGCAAGAAAAAGATGATGAAAGTTTTATTGATGCTTATGATTTTGGTGCACGGATATATGATAGTAGGTTGGGAAGATGGTTGAGCTTGGATCCTTTGATGGCGAAGTATCCAGGAATGAGTCCATACAACTTTACAGCAAATAATCCAATCCTTTACATTGACCATGATGGAAAAGATTATGGTGTGTCCATCAATCACGATACTAAAACTATTATTGTTAAGCAAACAATTCACACAATAAAAGGTGCTGATGCTACAAATGCAAATATTGGTGCAACAAAATGGAATGCTGAATCAGGGAAATGGCAATATATAGTTGATAATGGAGATGAAGTTTTAACCTATGAGATTAGATTTGAATTAACTGTCAAAGAATATAACGATGCAGTTGCAAGAGATGTAGCATTTACTAAAGATAATTCAGGCGAAGGAAATTTATTTAAAACAAGTACTTTAAGCCCTAAACTATTTGGATTAGCAACAGAACGTACTTCTGGAAGTGGGGTTGGATATAACCATGTAGAAGCTCAAGATAATAACACAGCAATGAATAGACAAACATATGCTCACGAAATTGGGCATACTCTGGGATTAGACCATTTTACAGACGGCTTGATGGAAGCTTGGCCAGATTATGGTAAAGGAAGAGGTATAGGAGACGCAAACAACTTTATAACATTAGGCAATGTATCCAGAATGCTTAGTTATGCTGGAGTAGGCTCGCCAATTGAAACAAATCAAGACAAACAATTAAATCCGAAATCTGCTGGAGACAGAGCATTCCCTTGTACAGAAAGAATACCCGGGCCATTAGGGAAACCAGCGCCAGCAGGTTTTGACTCAGGCAAAGTACAACAAGCCCCAATTGGTCCTAAAAAAGAGAATGGAACTTTTTAATTTATGTTGAACAAAAAAAATATCGGTAACTTATTTATTATTCTTAAAATACTTTTTATTTCAAGTAATTATTTAAATGCACAAAAGAAAGATGAATTATTAAAAAGTATAGTAGATAGTAAAATGTATATTGTAGATACTATTAAAATTAATTTACCATTGATTATTACCGCTACAGACTCATCCGGTAAATTTCAACATTTACTTATTGGGAAAGATGATTTTTTGTCAAAACAATGGAGTGAACAGGATGTATTTAAAATTGAAAACTTATTTTGTCCTTCCTATAAATTTACGTGTATACTAGATAATTTTATAAGTAGTAAAGACAATAACAAGGATAGTGTTTATATCAAAATGAATATATTAATTCAAAATTCAAAAGCTGAAGTTTGGAAGGATTTTGATGAAATTAAACTTACTTCAGATAAAACATTTTCAATTTATACAATAAATATCAATACTTTTTTAATAATCCTTATTAGAAATGATTTTTTAAATTTCTGCTTATCAAGAGATGAAATTAAAATTAATAGTAATGATAAACTTTATCGAAAAATTTTAATTCCAATTACTTGGTAAGTTGGTAGCGAAAAATGTAACATATTGGTTATTATTGAAAAAAATAAGTTTTTAAAAATTCTTTTATATTTAATTAGCAAAAAATTGTATTTAATACTTTAATTAACCAAAAATAAAAATCATTTAGACTGTTAGAATTTACAACGTCATTTTAAAAAAACAAATTACACAATTTTAAATGCATTACTATCCTTTTTCAAACCAATTTTATTATAATTGTTCTTCTCCCTTTGGAAGTGGGATTGAGGAGTTTGAATATAGTTCGGATACGACAAGTAGGTATAGGTATGGGTTTAATGGTATGGAACATGACAATGAAAGTTTTACAGATGCTTATGATTTTGGAGCAAGAATTTATGATGGTAGATTGGTTAGGTGGTTGGCTTTGGATCCTTTGATGAAGAAGTATCCAAATGTAAGCCCTTATTGTTTTACGCTAAATAATCCAATTTACTTTGTTGATCCAAATGGTGAAATTGTTAAACCTTGGTATGTTTGTAAAGGAGAATTTGTTGATCATTGGATAAATTTCAACACAAACGAAATTGCAAGTTTTATGACAGAGTCCATTGAGTCTCTATATTTAGGAAATAGTTATAGGGTAAATTTATTCAAATCTGCTTATGAACAAATTAAAAAGTCAGAAAGAACTTATTTTTTAGAAGAATTAGCGCCTGAAACAGAAAAACATTATTTAGACGAAAGAGTTAAAGGTTATTTTAATCCAATTCCCTTTGCTGTAGGTATGTATCATATAAAGTTCAAATCGCCAGAAGAATCAACGGTTTTTGAAGAAATATTTCATGCTGCGCAAAATGATTATGCACTTGATAATAATTATGAAATAAACCCATTAATGGCTGAAATAGAAGCAAAACTTGCAAAGTTAATAAATGGTACAATTGGCTCAGAATATGAAAGAAAAGGATTAACTTCTAAAAATGATTTTGGAAATTTTGTATTAAGAATTTCAACAAAACAAAAGCTACATGAATCAGAATTAAGTGTTTTTAAAGATTTAATTAAAACTGAATTTGCTCCATCTATATCAAAAATGTATTCAGGATTTAGCGAAGAGTCAAAAAAAATATACAATATGGAAAATTTTGACATATCACAAATGAAATACTTAGGAAGTTTGTTAGGAATAAACTTTGGTAGTAGTGATAATAATAAAAAAGTAGAGATGTTAACTACTGGTAAAGGAATTGAAGTAAATGATAAAATAGTAAATTCAGGCTCAGAGATAAAATTAAAACCTCTTTATAACTGGTAAATATAAATAATTATGGAAAATACAAGAAATTTAATTTTATTCTATTTGTTAGTCATTTTGACTAATTGTAACAATAATTCTTCATTTGATCAATTGAAAAAAATACAAAAAAAATCAGAAATTGAAAACTGTAAAAGGTCAGCAATTCAGTATAGAAGACTAATGAAAAATGACAACTTATTGTTTAATATTTGGGAAAATCATTCCATTTATTTTTATGGAGCAAAAGGAATTTTAGAGGATGACTATGGAATATTTGTTTTTACAGGTTCAGATATTTGCAACTGTGATAGTTTGAATAAAGAAATTAACTCACATTTATATTCAAAAATTGATACTACTCTTATAAAAGAATCACTCCTTAAATATGATACTAAAGAGATGCATCATCATTTACTTGCCTATTCAAGAGAATTAATTCCATTGTCTTATACCATTTCCCCTTTATTTAGAGGCTCTAAAGATAAGTATGATTCACTTCATAATCTTGAAAACATTCAATGTAAAAAACAATATTCCAATGACTCCTTTTTAGTTTCTTTTAAGCTATGGTTAGATACAAATGGGAATATTACAAAGACAAAACAATTGTTGAAATATAACAAATATTGGGATAGTATCGCAATTAATCATTTGAAAGATAATTTTCATTTTAATTCTGCATACAAATTAAATAATTTAAATGAGTTATACAAAGTTCCTTCTATCATCTATGTAGACTTATACAGAAGATGGTGGTAAGTGGAAATGTTGGTAATGTTTCAAATGTGTTGGAAAAGTAAAATTAGAATTAAGAAGTCAGAAATTAGAGGTTATAAATACCTTATCTTTGAGAGATTATTTATTAAAAATAAATAAACACATGGGGGCTTGGGTTTATCAAAATGTAATTAATGCTGTAGGTTGCAACATAGAGGTGAAAAAAGAATTTACCTTAGAGGAGTTGCATATTTATGGCAGAAGTAGGCATGTTATACACAAGCCTTGGTTGCAGATGATAGCTAAAAGTTATCATATCAATAGGTTGGATAGTGCAACGGACAGCACCCAAGCGCATTTGAGTTATAAATATTTTAAGCGCACATTGACCTTTAAACAATATGAATTGACTAATCATTTGGGTAATGTATTGGCTACAGTGCTTGATAGAAAGACTTTTGTCGGGAATGATACTTTAGAATATTACCAAGCAGATGTGAGTACGGCTGGTTTGGACTATGCCTTTGGAAGTGCTATTTCTGAGATGCAATTTAAGAGCGATACAGGGGGTAGTTATAGGTATGGATTTAATACTCAAGAAAAAGATGATGAGATTGCTGGTGAAGGCAATAGTTATACAGCCGAGTTTTGGCAGTATGACCCAAGAGTTGTTCACCGTTGGAATACCGACCCAAAACCCAACCCGTTATTTAGTCCATATGCTATTATGCAATGTAACCCAATTATGTATATTGACCATAAAGGGGATAGCGTAGGAACAAGTTTTACAAACTCAGAAATACAGGAAAGTTTTAATGCCTTTTTTAATACGGGTGTCGGAAAGGAATATATAGGAAGATATGCCGCAAAAGGTCAAACTATAAATGGACATAAATTTAAGAAGGATGGCAAGTATCACAAAAAGGGAATAGACTTGAATTTTAAAGATGCCAATTTGGGAAGTGAAGCGGAAAATGGAAACACAAGCAATAACAGAGGTAATTTAGTTAATGGCAGATTAAAAATAAAAATCACAATGAACAGTAGTTTGAACGAAGCAGAAGGGGCAAAGATTTATAAAAAAGCATTGGAAGGAGGAGTAACAGGCTGGAGATTGAACCACTCACACAATTTATATATAGCAGACCGAGCAAAAACTATAATACACGAATCTTTTATTC
>JBIPNH010000065.1:0-11971 GCA_044373665.1 Bacteroidia bacterium | reverse complement strand
CCTTGACCATTACAGGTTTGACAACCCTTTAATGCGACTTCCATACTAGTCCATTTCGTTGTACCCCATTGTTTTACATCCAATAATCTGTTTTTGTCTGTACCACCATTAATGATAATTCTTTGGAAATTGGTTGGGGAAATTCTCAACTCAATGGTTTTACCACTTGGCAAACCTGTAATGGTCAAGGTAGAACCTGAGAAGGTGTTCGAACCGTTTCCTGAACCGCCTACTTCTGTCCAAGAGTAACTTACGGTGCTACTGGTTGCAACCCCAAAACTTAATTGAGCATTACCACCTGAGTTAGCACTACCTCCTTTAGATAAATCCCAAGTAGTAACGAAATCATCTGCTGATTGTGCAAATGAATTTCCTGCAAAAAACAGAGTAAAAAGAAATGCAAGCATTGTTTTGCTGCATTTTAAAATAGAAGATTTGAAAAAACTAGCATAACTTGATGCTGAATTTTCTTGCATAATGATTTGTGAATAATTTTTTTTCATATTGATAAATTTAATCGCAGCAAAACTATCTTAACCATAGGTGTATAATCCTAGTAAATTCATAAACCAAGTAAATTAGTTCTTAAACCAAGTAAATTAGTTTGTAAAATATGAAATTAGTATTAAATTAACTGATTTATAGAACATTAATTTGAAAAAATGAGTAAAATTCGGCATCAATACACGATAATTAAGGCCATACATTGACTGTAATAGTATTAAAATACGATTGGCATCCAATCAAACACTTTACATTTACTGATTAAAGAAAGTGATGTAATCGAGGATATAAGGATTATTTACGTTCTTAAACTTTTCAGTGGTTTGAACATTAAACTCAATTTCACTTTTTATTTGTTTATTGATTGCCAAAAAATCAATATATACTTTTTGGGAAATAACCCGTTTAAAATAAATTCTAAACTCTGCAGGCTTTATTTTCTTTGAAAAAATGCCATTTGGCTTGATACTTAAAAGGCTGTTTAAATCTATTTTATGTAGGTTAAAAGAAGAGATTAAATACTTAAAATTACTGTTATTCCTTTTAAATGCTTTAATTATTTCTAAATTTTTATTCTCTTTCAAATAATCAAAATCAATAAATAAAACATCGACTTTAGGTAAATTAAAGATATTGAAATCGATGTCGTTTTTTACAGCAATAAGTTCATCCGACTTAATAATTCTTAAATTTGACAAAGCACTTTTTAAGCCAATAGAGAATGCTAAACTAGGGTCAATGATTAGGATATTCATAATTCTTTAAAAAAAATAAATGCAGTGAATGTTACTAAGAAAGGGGAAGTCATGTTTTATCACCTCTTTAGTTTACATCTATAAGGTTATGCATTTTGATTTTAAACAAACTAGTCCTATTGTTTATTTTCAATTTTTTATACAATATAGTAATATGTTTTCTCACCGTATTTACTGATAAGTTCAATTGTATAGCAATATCCGTGTAGCTATCTCCACGTAATAAAAAATCTATGATTTGATCTTGTCTTTTGGTTAATTTTATTTTAATATTTTCAAATGAACTTTTTTCTATGTGTTCAAACATTTAATGATTAAAATGTTGACTTATATAACTTCCATTATTCTTCACTTAACTTAGCAGATTAATAAATTCGTCTTTAAAAAAAACAGTATCATTTTCGTGAAACACGCCTTTGATACCACTTTCTATTAATTTTCCAACTATATGAGATTGACTATTATTGGTTATTACAACACTACAAGCGTCAGGATAGACTGTTTTTAAGAATCTTAGGTCGTTTAGTCTTTCATGTATGTTTGATAAGTTAATAATTACAAAATCAGGAGAAAATAGATTTTGATTTTTCAGTGAAATAGATTGTTCGAAGTCTAAAAAAATCTTTTTTATCTGAGTTTGTGTTTTTAAAAATCTAGTAAGATTGTATGAAAATGTTGTAAAATCTACTATTGATACTACTCTATACATACCACGAAATAAGATTTACCCACACATTAAAATGTTAAGTATTTTATAAAACCAATAAAAAAATTTGTAAATAATATAAATTAATATTTAAAGCTATTAATTTATTATAAGTAATTGATTGCCATAACTATAAATTTTTTAAACCACTTTTAACTCCAATTTCATAGTCTATTTAACACAACTGCTTGTCGTTATTACCGGTAGTTTGTACTGTAAACTATCTATTTCCTTAAAGTTAAACATGGAACAGTTTTATCAAAACCGACCTTTCTTTTATTTTAAACTTTTAGGAAATAAATGTAATAAGTATTTAATCAAAGAACAATTGACTTTGGTTTTTCATGTATTTCAGAAGTTCGCCTTTATCTGCTCTTGAAATATTCATTTTACTGTCATCGCTAAAAACGATAATTCCATCACCATAGCTTTTTTGTATTTCCACAATTTTAGAAACATTGACAATATTGGATCTGTTTAATCTAAAAAAACAATTGTTGATTAATTTTTCCTCGAAGAATTTCAGATTTTTGGAGGCGTGACATTTTTTCTCATCACCTTCGGTATAAAAGATGCAATAACTGCCATCAGATTCTATTCTAAGTATTTTTTTCACTTCGAGCAACAATGTCTTTTCGTGGGTATGAACTAAAATCTTTTTTTCTATTTGATTGGGATTATGAAATTCGTCAAATTCAGCTTTATCAACTTGACTTAAAAAAGAGTCTATACAAATTTTAAATTCATCAATGTCTATAGGTTTTAGCAAATAATCAAACACCTTCAACTTAAGGGCAGGCAGTCCATATTCAGCAAAATTTGACATAACAATAAATTGAGTTTTACGACCTGTATTCATTAATTGAATAAATTCTATTCCAGTCATTTTGGGCATTAGTATATCAATAAAAACCAAATCAATCGTGTTTTTTTCAACATATTGGTAAGCTAGTAAAGGGTTTGTGTAGCTGCATTCTACATTAAATCTGTTACCGTAATATTTTTCGAGCAAGTTCTCAATAAACTTAATGCTTTGTTTGTTGTCATCAATAATGACTACTTTAAGCTTGTTTTTTATTATTGTCATTTGTAATTAGTGGTAAATTTAAGTGGACAATAGTACCTTGTGCATCTGTTCTATTGGCTATTTCGAATTTCAGTGTTTTGTTAAATTTAACTTGCAATTTTTGAATCACTAGTTTTAAATTTTTAAGGCCATAAGAATCTTTTTTGAGTTCCGTTGGTTTATAACCAATTCCATTGTCAATAATCTCTATTAGAAGATTATCGTAAGAGATATTAATATTAATCTGTATATATAAACTGCGGTTTAAATAGTCAGTAAAACCATGAATAAAAGCATTTTCTATTAATGGTTGTAACACATTGGTTGGAATTTGTATGTCTGATAGTTTATAAAAAGTGCTAAATTCTTTGTGAACATGAAATTGAACATACTGGTCTCTATTGATATTTTCTAATGCCACATAATCTCTTATAATATTAATTTCATTTTCTAGAGGCGTTATACTTTTTTCGGAATTAAAGAGCATATTTCTCATTACCTTACTAAATGTTGAAATGAATTTTATAGATTTCTCATAATTACCATCCATAATTGAGTTTTGAAGTCCAATGAGTGAATTGCTTAAATAATGAGGGTTGATTTGAGTTCTTAGTGCTTTCAATTCACTTTCTATAAGTTGTAAATCTGATTTGATTTTTTCTTTTTTATTTCTTGATATGATTCTACTTGTAATGATAAATGCTGTCAGACCTGAAAAGAAATAAATTACAAAAGCAATATTCGTAGCATACCATGGAGGCAGGACATTTATAGTAATGATTTTATAACTTCTACTGTCTAATGAGCCTGTTTTTCTTAAATATATATTGTATTCCCCTCTTTTTAGAGAGTACAACTTTAATTTGTGATCTTCTAACGACTCCCAGTTAATGTTTAATTCAGGAATTTTATATTCTATGTTAGAGGATATTCCAAAATTGAAATTAGGACTTGAGGCTGTGAGTTCGAAGCTAAAATATCCCTCCTTAAAAGTGTAAAATGAATTTACTTTTACAACTGATTCATTGAACAAAATTTCGTCAATAACGATGGGTGATCGGGTTTCCTCCTTTTGTAATTGGTAGGGATTTATGGTTACTATACCTTCTTTGCTTGAAAATGCCAAATGTCCATTTAGCAGAATTAATCCTGAATTATAGAATCCCCCATTAAATTCATTTTCACTTACTCTGTTTTCATCACTAAAATACTGATAATGAATTTTGAAACTTGATTGGGTATTGCGTTTAATTATTTCCTTTTTTTCATACCTAAACAATCCATTATTGCTTACAATCCAATAATTCTCCAAGGTATCCTTAAGATAATAATGGGCAAAATCCAGGTAACCGTTCTTGTCTCTTTGAAAGGGTGATGCTTTCAAATTTTTATCCAACCAATATATCCCTGAACCATAAGTAAATACCCAATACTTGTTGAGCAAACTATCGTATTTAATGCTTCTTATGTCTTTATTTACAAAATACTCTAAGGCAATAAATGTTTTGTTCTGACTATTGTACTTAAAAACACCTTCATCAGTTGTTCCTATTAACCAGTATTTTTTGTCCTTCATTAAACATGTTGCTGTTATTTTTGAGGGCAGGTAAATAAAGGGTTTTAGTTTGTTAGGTTTTATAAATTCAAATACAATATTATCACTAGTGATGTATACTTTACTATTGTCTAAAAAAACATCTTTAAACTCATTGTTGCTTGGACTATTTTTTGTAAACTCTAATTGATAGTGGTATAATTTGTTATTTACACTGTAATACACAGAATTTTGATGTATTAAACAAATGGTATCTAATCCTATGTTGAACGATAGTGAGGTGTTATGTAGAGTTCTGAGGTGCGAGAATTGCTTATGATGGATTGCAGAGAAAACCTCACTATTTTTGTTAGTCAATACCCTGTAAGTTGCTTTGACATTAGTTCCATTGTAACTTAATTCTGAAATATTCATCAACTGGGGCTGCAGAAAGGAAACACCATTAATATTAGAATAAATGATTGAATTATTTTTATTGTAATGGTTTAGTTTGGTGAGTATCTCGTTATCCGTAGATTGAATATCCTCTTTATTGAACTTTAACTCATTGTTGATTTCAGTGATGGTGTACAAGTCTTTATTTACATTCAAACTGTGAAGTCCATTGTTTGAAGTAATGTAAAAGCTTGTAAAATAATTATTTACATCAAAAATAGTATTTAGATTGTAAGTTTTAATAAGTTTACCACTGTGGAATACTAACAAACGTTTGTCCTTAGTAATGGTATAAAAGTTATTATTCATTACAAAAGAAAGACAAGATCTTAAGGTATGATTTACACTAGGTATTTTTGTTGTCTTATTAAATAATATAAAACTATCTAGAACTTGATAACAATTGTAATCCTCTGTAATGTAAAACAAATTGGTATCGTCCAAGCTTAACAAATCAATTTTTAACTTTAATTTACCTCCCTTTTTTAAAAAAAATATTTTCTTATCGCTTGTTTCTAAATAATCTACCCCATAAACTAAGCTGTCTATCAATGTTAGTTCAGACTTTTCATTAATCAGAAAAAACTGTTTATGAAAGTTTTTTGCTATTAAATTGCCATTTTTAAGTTTATAAATGACCTTAAATCTGTTAGATTTTATACCTTCAAAATTATTTGAAGTATGATTTTTAAACATGCGACCATCAAAACGGCTTAAACTAGCTTGAGTCGCAATCCATAAAAATCCGTTTTTATCGAAATTACAATCGTTAATAGAATTACTCAGCAATCCATCGGAGGTAGAAAATTTCCTCACTGAAATAGTCTGAGAGACAATATTTAAAGGAACTAAAATCAATAAAAATAAATTTATACAAACTTTTAAAAGGTGCATGTAGATTGTATCAATTTATGTGTATATATCTTATTAACAATTAGATAGCATTAATGTTTGATGTAAATTAAGTTTTATTTATTCAGTATTATTTAAAGAATCATTAAACGTGAATTTTATTATAGACATTAAGCAACAAAATAAGTCGTGTCTTTAAATAATAATTTATTGAGTAACTCTCCTATTGCTTTTCTTTCTTTGAATGTTATTAATTTTTTAAATGATTTATTTTGGTATAGCAATATTAAATAATACCGCTTGTATATGTAGTTTGGCAAGCCAAGCATCTTGAACAATATTAATCTTTTATATTTAATTGTAAAGTTTACTTCGTCTTTGTTGGTACAACTATTTAAAGGGAAATAAACATTGAGTATTGCATTTTTAATCAGTTCTTCGTTACTCTCTCTTCTTAAATTAAGCAATAAAGTTAGTTTTACTTTTGTTCTTACAAACATTATCTAATTAATTATTAACTACTTGTATTAGGTTGATGAATTCTTTTAATCGAAAATTTAAAAGGACTGCAAATGTGACTTGTTGTATGTTTTGAAAACGGTTAAATTTACCAGTAGCGACGAATAAATTGTGAAACAACCTAAAAAGTTTGTAAAGGCATTTATTATGTATAATTAATTAACATTTAATATAATAGGCTTGTGTTAAAACAAATATTTTAATATCCACTCATATTATCAATAGCAAAAACCATAATTACTAATGACATCAAAATATTTTCACTTCACATTTCGACACAAAAGCATTCTATTCACTATTTAATGCTTAATTTACTTGTTTTACTATGGCTGTTTAGTCAACTCTGCTTAAAAAGAAGTAAGCTGCATTTTAATAAACAATAAATAAATCATCCCTAATCATTAAAACCGCTTACTTCTTTAAATAAACCATTTATTAATGTTCAAGTTTAATGTAATACATAAAAAAAAAACAGTAGAGTTTATTAATTTATCAAAACTATTTACCAACTTATGATATTAGTTGATAAGACAGACATAAAAACCAAAAACCTTGATTATTAATTACTTAGTTTAATTTTTGAATTATTTTTTAAATTAAATAAACCAGTTTTGTCATTTATATCTAGCTTTTTATACAATATGGAAATATGTTTTCTTATTGTGTTTATTGACAGTTTCAATTGATTGGCGATACTTTGATAAGTGTGACCCTTCATAAGTAAATCAACTATTTGATTCTGACGTTTGGTAAGTACATTGGTTGCAAAGTTTAAGTTACTTTGATTGATATAATCAAACAAGTGCATAGTGTACAAACGGCTAATATGGCACCCTAATAGTTTGACATGAATAAGTGTATTGACAAACTTGTCATTGAAAAAAACATCATCTTCTTCGTGATACAATCCCGTAACACCTTGTCCTATAATATTTATGGTAAAATCCTGTCCTTGATTTGAACTAATTACAATAATACTCGCCTTAGGATAATTGAGTTTTAAGTTTTTGAGTTGCTCATATTTTGAATTTATATCGCTTATATTGATGATTATAAACTCAGGATTAAGATTCTGCTCATCTACAGGAGATAAGGCTTCTTCTATTGAAACAAATACTTTTTGCAATTGAAGACTTTTTCCAGAAAACCTAGTTAATGAAAAAGCAAATGGAGTAAAATCAACTATTAAAACAACTCTGTACACACTACAAAGGACTTTTAAAAAAACGCTTAGTTATAAGCACAATTCACCAACTCAATTAAATAGTTTATGAATAAGCCCTTATAATTGACAAAAGAAATATGTATTCATCAATTAGTATGAATTATTGCACCCAATTGTGAAAGTTAACTTCAATAAAACTTTAAGCTTCGGTTTCGTAGTAGATTTTATAAAACTTTCTACCATTTTCATCGGTACCTTGTTCTATAAGTTCTCTGTTGCCATGAATATAAATATGGAAATTTTTATCGAGTTTGAGAATGCTTTTAAATATACGCGCTTGTTTTTTTACCGCTTGGGCCGAAATTTCAAAACTGTCTGAAAGGTCAACCTCGTGCTCTTGACGGTAATGTTGGTCGAACTTACGGAAAGATTCAATGACATTTTCATTGGCAAAAACCTCTGTTTCAAATTCCTCTTTCTCGAAGGTATCGTGTTTTTTAAAATAATTTACAGAACGGTTTAACAAATCTATTTGGTCGGCTTTACTAACTTCAAAATCTTCTCCCAATTGTTTAGTAACAAACTGTTTGGCAATTCCTAAAAACTGATTGGTTTGGTGAAATTCATTGTTCAACTGCACTATTTCCAAAAAACTGTCTTTCCAATATTGTGCTTCATTTCCTTTGTTTGTACTATCAATGGCTGTAAGTGTATAGCCGCTTTCTGTACCCGTATTAAAAATCAAACAAGCTTTGTCTAGTTTATTTATATTGACTCCCTTACGACTTTCAATATCAAAACCGTCCATCTTTTGTTCTACTTGTAAAAAAGTATCTTTGTTTTCAGATTTAAACAAACCGATTCCATCCATATAATCGCCATTCAAAACACAATCTCTAAAGTAAACCACATAAAACTCGCCTCCCTTAATTTTGGGATGTACACTTTGGTTGTATAAATGCTTTGCTAAATTTACCGATTGGTCGTACAAAGTTTCGGGATTTTCGAAAACTTTTTTAACACAAGAATAGACCTCGTTTAAGGGCAACTCAATGTCGTGTTTAAATTGATAAAGCTCTTCCGATTTGAATGATGACAGAAAATAATGACTGAGCAAATCCCTTAATTCTTCATTGGTATTGACACTTTTTTTTGATATAAAATAGTCTTCCTCTGCAAACTTATTACCAACTCGGTGGACAAAGAAATTATCAATTATGGCTTCTGAAAATGAAAAATTCATGGGAAATTTTTAAAGATTTAAGGTCATTTTTATAAGAAATTATTCAGCTATAACTTGAAAGAGAGATTAACAGTTTAGTTCAATTTTTACATTAAACTTACTACTACCAAGCAGGGAACTTACTTGGTTGATATTGGTGCATCATGTTATAAATAGCTATAAAAATATCTTCGGCATTTGGCTTACTGAAATAATCGCCATCGGTACCATAAGCAGGGCGATGTGCCTGTGCAGCAATTGTCAATGGGGCAGAATCCAAATAATTATAACCTCCTTGAATTTCCAATACTTGTTGCATCATATAAGCGGTAGCACCTCCGGGAACATCTTCATCTATAAATACAACTTTGTTGGTTTTTTTCAAAGATTCTACAATCAAATGATTAACATCAAAAGGCAATAAGGTTTGTACATCTATCAATTCGCAACTAATATCTAATTGTTGCAATTTTTGCATGGCATCTTGAATAATTCTAAGCGTACTACCATATCCTACTAAAGTAACATCCGAACCTTCTTGTAATATTTCAGGAACCCCTAAAGGGACTGTAAATTCAGCAATATTTTGAGGTAATCTTTCTTTCAAACGGTAGCCATTCAAACATTCAACTACGAGTGCCGGTTCGTCTGCTTGTAACAATAAATTATACATACCAGCGGCTTGAGTCATGTTTCTAGGAACACACACATGCATTCCTCTTACGGCATTAATAATCATTCCCATAGGCGAACCACTATGCCAAATCCCTTCCAACCTGTGACCGCGTGTTCTGATAATTAAAGGTGTTTTTTGACCCCCTTTGGTTCTGTATTGCATGGTAGCAATGTCATCACTCATTATTTGAACGGCATACAACAAGTAATCCAAATATTGTATTTCGGCAATAGGTCGTAACCCTCTCATGGCAGCACCTATCCCTTGACCAATAATACTTAATTCTCTAATTCCTGTATCACTTACTCTGATTTCACCATATTTTTCTTGCATACCGGCAAACCCTTGGTTCACATCCCCAATAGTTCCAACGTCTTCACCAAAGGCTAAAACACGTGGATCGCGCTCCAATGCAGCATCAAAACAAGCCAATACAACTTCCCTACCATCCACCAACTTATCATCGGCGTAAATTGGTTTTACTTCGGTAATATTTAATGCACGATGTGCAGATTCACTGTGTAAATGAGAAGAATAACGTTCGAAATTGTCAACTATAAATTGCTCATAAAATTGTTTTAAAGCAGTTCGTGCTGAAGAAGGTTGTTGAATAGTGGCAATTAACACTTGATTGATAGCCATTCCAATGTCTTTGCGAATAGCATCTTTGGTTGACTGAAGTGTTTTTACAGCCTCAGCAGCACTTGGATGATCAACAGCATTAAGGCAATCTATAACAGATGCAATGTCTTTTTTTAATGGCGCTAAATAAGCTTCCCAAGCTTGTTTTTTGGCTTGGTTAACAAAGTCAGTTGCTTCATTTTCTATTTCATCCAATTCTTGTGCAGTTGCAATATTGGTTTCTTGCATCCATTCACGCATTTTTTTAATACAATCAAAATCTTGTTCCCATTGTAATCTTTCTTTTGATTTATATCTTTCGTGAGAACCAGAGGTACTGTGACCTTGAGGTTGTGTTACTTCAGTAACGTGAATAAGAACAGGTCTGTGTAATGTTCTAGAGTGTTCAACTGCTTCCTTATACACTTGGCACAATTCGGCATAGTCCCACCCTTTTGCTTTGTAAATATCTACACCTGGACCTAATTCATCGGTATGGAAACCGCTCAACAAAGCACTAATATTTTCCTTAGTAGTCTGGTATTTTGCGGGAACAGAAATTCCATAAGCATCATCCCAAACACTCATTACCATTGGCACTTGTAAAACACCGGCAGCATTCATCACTTCCCAAAAACCACCTTCACTGGTACTTGCATTACCGATAGTACCAAAAGCAACTTCATTTCCTTGGTTAGAGAAATCGGTATATTGATGTAATTCAGGATTTTGTTTGTATAATTTGGAAGCCAAAGCTAAACCAAGTAAACGGGGCATTTGTCCTGCAGTAGGAGAAATATCAGAACTTGAATTATAGCGATCGGTTTGTGGCAACCAATGTCCATTTTCATCCAACAATCTAGACCCAAAATGACCATTCATACTTCTACCAGCGCTGTTTGGTTCGGCTTGTAAATCTGTGTGGGCATAGAGTTGAGCAAAGAAATTTTGAATGGTATTCATTCCTGTGGCAAACATAAAAGTTTGGTCACGGTAATAGCCACTTCTAAAATCACCTTTTTGAAAAGCCTTAGCCATGGCAAGTTGAGCAACCTCTTTACCATCACCAAAAATGCCGAATTTAGCCTTTCCGGTTAACACTTCTTTTCTTCCAATTAAACTGGCTTGTCTACTTTCGTAGGCTAGCTTATAATCGCTCAATACTTCTTTTTTGAATGCTTCAAAATCCATAGTCATTTTGTCTTTTGCAATTGGTTTAGACATCATGCAAAAATAAGATTAAAGGTCAATTTAGCAAAACTGAATTTATGGGGTAAAAAACAAGGAGTTAGAACCAATTTTAACACCGCTTTATATCATTACGAGCAGATGAATTTTTATACAGTCATGCTGGAAAAAGTCCAGGGCAGGTTTCTGCATCCTAAACGGCTGTCATACCGACAACGGAGGTATCTTGGTTCTCTTTGTTAAGCTGTCGGGAAAAGATGTCTCCTTCGTCGACATGACAGCTTGGGAGAAAGTTTCACGCTGTGCAATGTGATTGTAGAATAATCCGATAGTCATTCTGGAAAATTTTGTCCTCAAAATTTATACTGAATCAAGTTCAGCACAGGTTTCAGAATCTCTTTCAGCAAAGGTTTCAGTTTTATTCACATCGACTAGAAGATGCTGAATAAAAGCGCAACACACAATCAACGCACAGCTTTTTCCAGCATGACGGTTTGGGTGAAAATACGTAATACTACAACAATGTTCAGTCATGCTGAATCAACTTCAGAACAGGTTACGGAATTTAGTTAAACCGAGGACAGTCATGCTGGAAAATTTTGTCCTCAAAATTTATTCAGCATCTGTTTTCGTTTTTTTATTTGGAGATGCTGAATCAAGTTCAGCATGACGGTGTGGGTGAAAATACGCAATACTAACAGAATATT
>JBIPNH010000010.1:0-42167 GCA_044373665.1 Bacteroidia bacterium | reverse complement strand
ATTAATAAATAAAGATTTCAGACATCCTTGTTACAAAATTAACGAAGAATATGAATTTGAAGTAATTGGTGAGAAAATAAAAAAAACAGAGACTGAGTCATATAATATATACCAATTAAAAGGAATAGATGGGTGTATTCATGAAGTTAATATGTTTCCTAGTCAACAATTTGGAAATAACAAATTGAATAAAATAACTTGTAAAGTAATGAATATTTCATACCGGCTAAATCTATTTCAAGTTAGTGTAAAAGACCCATATTTTGTTACATTTTGTGAAATAGTTAATGATAGAGAGTTGGAAAATAAATATTTCAAAAATATATTTACAATTAATGATAGGACTCAAAAAGAAATAAATCAGCTTATAGAACAATATAATTCAAAAAGTGCCTTTTGGGTATTTACTTTTACGAATAAAATTCTCTCAAAGTTGTTCAAGGAAACTGTTCAAAGACAAGATTTTAAACAAGCAAAAGTAATAAACAATCTAATAATAACTTTTGAAGATTGGATTATTAATAAAGGTATCATAACATCATTTCCTGACAATGAAGACCGAGAAAATACTAAAACTAAAGCTAAAACAACGTTAGAAAAGGCTAAGGCATATGAGAAGGTTTTAAATAAATTATCATCAAACCAACTTGACTTTTTAAGTGACAGTGCTTTTTTTGATGATGATAAAAATCTATTAGATAGGTTTTATAATTTTACCCATTTTATAAGTATTGAATTAATAGAAGCGGAACTGTTTCTTGATAGATTATTAGTTATACTAGATAATTTAGTTAAACTATCAGAATCAGATATTTACTATCTTAACAAACTCCTAAAATATATAACATTCAACAAAAAAGTGTTCATTAGTGAAGAGGAAAAACAAAATTTTAGTCTATCCTCTAACAATGTTCATTCTGAAAATTTTACATTAAATGAAAATAAGTATATAATTTGGTCTTTTTGTGAAATTCAAATATCAAAAAAGTTATCTTTATTTGAACAAATAAATATTTTATGTGGACAATTGCTGAAATTATTTACAAAATCTACAATAATAATTGACAAAAAAGAGTGTTTGCTATTTAACGCATATAGATTTTTTGAAAATTATCAAAATTCGGATTTAAAAATTCCATTCATTTATAACAAATCAATTGCAGTTAATTATGATTTACTTGAAAGTGATTTTATTGCTATAAATAAAAATAACGAAGATTGGGACAAATTAGAATCCCTTTTTAATAACAAAACTGTATTTAATGTTAGATTAACTAAAAAGAGTAAAACAGGTTATGAATTAATATATAACAGTTTGAAAGGATTTTTACCCTATCATCATATTAAAGAAAAAAAATTAAAAACATACCCTTTTGAAGAATCGGATTTTACAATTGAAGCTAAATGTTTGTCAATAAGTAGAACTTTTAATTTTTTCATAATTGAACAAGTTGATAATACGATTTCAATGTTAAATCATAAAGATGAATTGCGATTTTTAATAGGTAATATATATGATGGCGTTATAAAGCGAGTTGAATCTTATGGCTTGTTTATTAATACAAGTATTGGAGAGGGTTTACTGCGTAGAAAAGAAATATTTGACTTCAAATGGGAGTACGATAACATCGAAAGGTATTTTGAATCTGGTCAAAAAATTAAAGTTGTTCTTCAAAATGTAGATGATGAGAATAAACTCATTTTCAATTTTCACGCATTAAAAAATCGAGATGTAATTTATTATACAAACTATATAGAAAAGATATTTTCATTTAATATCAGAGATCTTTTTGATTTTGAAAAAGAATATGTTTTAGATACAAATTTGGAGAAAACTCAAATTGAAAAAGCATCTTGCATAGAACAATTTGCCGTTTTGCAATTTGATATTTCAAAGAAGCTTCAAGTTTTTCAAATTGCGAAACAATTTTATACTAATGCAAATCATGCTAGAAGTTTTCTAATTAATATTTACACTTCATACTTTGAAATATTACTCAAAATAAGAGAAACGATAGAAAATAATTCTTTAGTTAATATAAATTTAATTAAAAATAGCGCAAAAGAAGTTAAAAATAAAATTAATCAAAAAACTATAGAAACGTTCCCTGATTCAGATAAGTTGGTTTTCTTTTTAGATATAATAAGTATGTTCAATGAAAAAGAAGATTCAATCCTTGAACTTCTTTTTGATTACGTTAAGCAATACAAAAGTGAAAATACTCAAAAAGATTTAAGAACAATTGCAAAAATTACTCTTGCTAATAATTTATTGATTTCAGAGAGTAAAGAAGATTCAGATTATATATTGAAAAATTTAAGATTAATTTACGATTATCTTTCTAACGGTATCCTATCTCTAGAAGAGTCAATAGAAGATAGAAATGCTAGAGAACTAAAAGAAGAAGTTATGTATTGGCAGGAAAAAATCAAAGAAGATGAAAGTGAAACCTTAGAATTTAAGTCTTCTTTTTATACTCCTATTCTTGATGATAATGCAAGTAAAAAAATTAACTTATTAATGAATTTAGAAAATAAGTCAGAAAAAACTAATAATGAAATAAGTAAATTAAATGGTGATTTAGCGCCAAAAATACTAATACATAGTTCACTGAAAACTATTGTTGCATTTGCAAATTCAAATGGAGGTACTTTGTTATTAGGAGTCGATAATAATAAAAATATTTTGGGTCTTGAAAAGGAATATTTGTCTTCAAACCCGAAGTTGCAATATCCTAACAGGGACGGTTTTGGTTTGTTTTTTGACGAAATAGTAAGAAATTATATTGGGGATAGTTTTTCTTCATTAATGAAAAGGAAGTTTTTGAAATTCCCTGGAGGTGATGTTTTGATTATTAAAGTCGAGCCTAGTATTAATGAAGTATTTCTATTAAAAGATGAAATGGGAAAAGACTGTGAGAAATTATATATTAGAAATTTATCTTCATCAAAGGAACTTACTGGTTCAGAATTGGCAAAGTTTATTAAAAACCGAAGCAGTGGGCAATTGTCAAAAGACTTATTCTGATTATAAATTTGACCTATAGATTTTAACTATTATCAAATACTAAGAAAGAATATCCAAAAGAATTATAACAAATCGGTGTTATTGTACAACTAAATTTATAATTTTTCGGTTTTTTAATACTGAAAAACTTCTTATTTATTTAGCTAATAGGATATTTAATAGCGTGCTATTTCAAATTTTTAATTATGTCTAGTCTTTGTTTTAGATGTTTTTTATGCTATTATCAGTCAAAATCTGGTAAATTTATATCATTATAAAAATCCTCCATATCTTTTGAAGCCTTAGTGTCATAATAAAATTCTGAAAGTACATTTAATTTATGATTTAAATTACCATCTATTAAATCACCATTGCATAAATTTCCATTATTTAATTTTACATTAGCTAAATCAGTTCCTAATAATTCAGTACCAGTTAAGTTAGCGTCAATTAAATTAGCATTTGTCAAATTAGCACACCATAAACTAGCGTCAGTTAAATCAGCTTTTCTAAAATTAGTGCCAATAAAATCAGAATCATTTAAATAAGCACCCAATAAGATTGCACCTTCTAAATTAGCACAACTTAAATTAGCGTTACTTAAATCAGCATTTGTTAAATTAACTTTACTTAAATCAGCGTTATATAAATCAGCTTTATATAACTTTGTGCCAGTTAAATTAGCTCCAGTTAAATTAGCATTAAATATGTAAGCTCCACTTAAATCAGAACCACTTAAATTAGCTCCTTGTAAATCAGCATTCATTAAAAAAGCATGAGTGAAATTTGTGCCTTTTAAGATAGCACCATTTAAATTAGCTTTTGTTAATTTAATATTTGATAAATTCAATTTGGATAAATCAGTTTTTCTTAAATTAGCTCCTATCAAATTTGCTTCAGTAAAATTTGCACCTAATAAACTAGCACCTTGTAATTTTGCATTAGTCAAATATGCACTATATAAATTAGTATAAAATAAATTAGCATTAGTTAAATTAGCTTCTGTCAAATCAGCTTTACTTAAATTAGCTTCAGTTAAATCAGTTTCAGTTAAATTGGCTTCAAATAAATTTGTATTTGTTAAATCTGCTTCAGATAAATCTGCACTAGTTAAATTAGCATTAGTTAAATTGGCTTTTGTTAAATTAGTGCCTGATAAAATAGAATTAATTAAATTAGCATTAGTTAAATTGGCTTTACTTAAATTAGCACTGCTTAAATTAGCGCCTGTTAAATTAGCGCCAATCAAGTTTGCACCCTCTAAATTTGCTCCACTTAAATTAACAAAAGATAAATCAACACCAAATAAATTGCATTCAAACAAATTAGCTCCTTTCAAATTAGCTTTTGTAAAATTAGAGTCTGATAAATTAGCAGTTGTAAAATTAGCTTCACTTAAATCACAATTACTTAAATTAGCACCTGTTAAATTAACATCAAAGAAACTTCTACCGGATAAATTTGCACCTGTGAAGTTTGTGTATTTAAAATTAGAACTAATAATTTTCGCATCAGTTAAATTAGCACTTGTTAAATCAGCTTTACTTAAGTCACATCCAATTATTCTTGCCATTTTTAAATCAGCTCTTAACAAGTTAGCTCCCTTTAAGTTAGCTTCCAATAGATTGGCACCTGTTAAATCAGTATCAGATAAATCAACACATGACAAATCGATTCCTTCTAGGGTATTAAGATTTGTTACGTTTGATATTAACTTTATTATTTCAAATTTTGTTAAACCACTCATGTTAAAATGTTTTAAGATTTAATTTTTTTTTATTCCAGTTGCAATTATAGTTAATTTTAATTTATTTGTTTTGAAATGTATCTTATTAAGTTACACAATAATAAAAATTTAAAGATTTCCACAAAAATCAATCATAACCAATTATTGAATAAACGGGTTATTAAAACCATAATTGCATTCAATAGCATGTTGTTTTAGTCTGTAAGTATGTAAAAGTAGTTATAAATGTGGTACAATAGTGGTACAATTGATGCAAAATAAAAATACAAGTAATTTAATATCAGTTAATTACTTGTATTTTGGGTGGAGCTGCAGGGAGTCGAACCCTGGTCCGGAGTAGGAGATGATGATGCTTTCTACATGTTTATCCTTATTTGAGTGTCGGGATTAAAAAAGCTTAAGGACAGCCCAATTAAACCTTAGGTTATTAAATAATGAGTTTGCCTATAACCACAGCAAAATCATACCCAGGCATGTCGAACACCCGCTTCAGCGCCGGCCCAGATAAGGGCACTGTAGGTGTATGGATTTGCGTAGTCTGAGACTAGGCAGCCATTGCGAAGTTATTTTCGCCTCTTAAATTGTTGAGTGTTGAGATTAAAGAGCCAGCAAACAAAGCTCTACATGCTTACACCCCAAATGCTCTACCCGTCAATTCCAGTCAGCCCCATTTAGAGTTTTTTTATTACTGCAAAGATACAATTACTTTTTTTATCCTCAGGGCTTTTCTTTAACCTATCAAGTTTTTACTATATTTGCTCAATTTACTGACCCAATGAAGTATTTTAAAATTGCACTCCTTCGTGAAGAAAAAAAACCTGCCGACAAACGCGTGCCTTTTACGCCCGCTCAATGCAGTCAAATAATGTCACAATATCCGCAAATACAGTTTTATGTCCAGCCTTCTGCCGACCGTTGTTTCCCCGATGAATCTTATCAAAAAATAGGTGCCGAAATAGTTGAAGATATCTCCCATTGTGACTTGCTAATGGGTATCAAAGAAAGAACCATTAATGACTTAATTCCCAATAAACATTATTTCTTTTTCTCACATACTATTAAAAAACAATCGCACAATCAAGGATTGATGAAGGCGATGATTCAAAAAAATATTACGATGACCGATTATGAAACTTTGAGATGGAAAAATGGGGATAGAATTTTAGGTTTTGGTCGTTTTGCAGGCGTAGTTGGTGCATACAATGGATTTTTTACTTGGGGAATAAAACACCAGTCTTTTGAACTCAAAAGGGCCTATTTGTGCAATGATTATAATGAAGTAAAACAAGAATTAAAAAAAATGCAGTTGGGCCCAATCAAAATAATTTTGACTGGCAATGGTAGAGTTTCTTTAGGGGCTCTCGAATTACTTAAAGAAGCCGGTATTAAAGAAGTAACACCCTCAGATTTTTTAACCAAGCGGTTTGCCGAACCTGTTTTTGCAGTCTTGTTGACCGAAAATTTGTATGAACGTATTGATGGTAAACCCTACGATAGAAGTGATTTTCATCATGACCCTACAAGATACCGTTGCGTGTTTCGCTATTATTTGCCCCATTGTGATTTGTTGATGAATGGCATTTATTGGGATTCCAAAATGGACAGACTGTTCTCTGAAAATGACACAAGAGACCCTTCTTTTAAAATTAAAGTAATTGCCGATATTAGTTGCGATGTAAATGGTTCTGTCCCTATTACTCTTAAAGACACTAAGATCGACGACCCGGTTTTTGGTTATAATCCCATTACCATGGAAATGTGTGAACCCTATCTAAAAGAGACTATTGATGTTATGGCTATTAGTAATTTACCAACAGAATTACCCAAAGACGCAAGTCAAGGTTTTGGAGAAATGTTGATGGAATATGTTCTCCCCGAGTTGTTAAAAGAAGAAAGTGCAATCATCAGTCAAGCTACCATTTGTAAAGAAGGTAAATTAACTTCCGAATTCTCCTATTTGGCGGATTACGCGTATTAATTTTATTTAAGTCCAATAAATCCAGGAGTGTATTACTTGGAATTGCAAATAGGTTTAACTATAAAACAGTTCAAAGTAATAAGATGTTGAAAAAAATGGACAAAAAAATCACGATAAACAAAGTTTACCGTGATTTTTATATGGGATTGGGACTAATTAGTCCAAATCAGGTGCTTTTAAAAAAGGCAATTTAGCAACTTCTTTTTCCAACTCATTTTGAAATCCAGTCATTTCAGACTCAGAAGCTGTACTAACATAATAAGCCAATTCTCTTAAACTGTTGTATAAGTCAAAAGCAAAAGTTGAGTCTAGTTTTGGGAAAATATCATTTAAAACACTTAGTTTTTGTATTAAAACATCGTTTCTTTCGCTTGTTGAAGTAGGTAATGCGTCAATCAACATTTCAATTTTTTCTTCGCTTTCTTGGTTAGATTCAGAATATACACCTCTGATATCTTTAGTTTCTGAAAAGCTTTTAATATGGATAATTTTTACTGCTTTTTTTATTTCTTCAGGATGAAATTCGCCATCTACGCCTGATATTAAGGCTGAAACATAAATGGGTGCGTTTAAAATGAGTGTTTGCTCTTCGTTACTTAAATGTTGAATTTTGTTGTTCATAAAAATGTTTACGTTACTTTTGCAAAAGTACAATTTTTTATTTTGGCAACAATTTTTCAAGCAGTTAAATTTTTTTTAGATGAAGAATGGAGAAACAAATACGCTCTGATAGCCATTCTTATCTATATTTTTACCGCTGTGTTAATCACTTTTTTAGCACTTCCGGGGATGGATAAACCCCATTTTTCGGCCATTTTTTGGATTGTTGTCATTTTTACGACCCTACAAGGAATCTCCAAAGCCTTTATTTCAATGAAAAAAGGACATTACATTTTTTGGCATCAACTTTTATCTCCGTCGCAGTTTTTAATAGGCAAGTTAATCACTTCTTTTGTTTTAATGTTTTTGTTTACATCGTTTGCCTTACTCATTTTTATCATGATTCATGGTCAAATCAGTGACTCTATCTTTGGATTTTATATCATAGCATTGCTAACTGGGGCGGGAATAGCCTCTATTTTTACAATTAGCAGTAGCATAGCGTCCAAAACAGATAATCCAGGGGTGTTGTTGCCTGTTTTAACATTTCCGCTCATTATTCCCTTTGTGCTCATTGGTGTTAAAGCAGGTAAAAATGCAATCGATGACCTAGGCTTTTTGAGTTATTTGCCCGAATTATTACTCCTGTCAGGCTTTAATGTGCTTGTTTTTATAATGGGTGTTTCTTTAATTAAGTTTATTTGGAAAGATTAACGTACATAGTTAGTTTCAAATCTTTTTACATTTTCTGAATTTACTTTATCAATAGTATAATTAAAAAACAAAGATTTAAAGGACCATAAACTCCATTTAATTGCTACATATAAAGCATTTTCCTTGCGGTGAAATAAGATAGAAATGGGGGTCAACAATACATGTTTTAGTAATAGTTTTGTGTATACCCCAAGTCCCTTTTTTTTGTAAAACACCAATTCATTTCGTATGCCATACAAACTTTTCCAAATTTCTTTTTTAGGAGCGCTTAACCATGGTTTTCCTATAGCTCTAACTCCATCATTGTGCCAAGCGTATAAAGTGGGTGCATGTATGCCAATATAGCCATTTTGTGTCAATCTAAGGGTGTATTCCCAATCGTCAAAATAGATAAAAAAAGAATGGATAGGCAAACCAACAGATTGTATGCCTTTGGCATTAACAACAAGTCCTGCAAATTGTGCTTTTTCTATTGTGTTATTTTGGGTTAAGAAAAGTGTTCCATGAATGTGATGGCGATTTTCTATGCTTAATATTTTAGGATAAATAAACCCAATTTTTTCGTCTTTTCTCACTTCAAGTAAAGGTTTTAAATCTGTACAAAAAGTTCTTGGCAATATAATATCATCTTCTATGCAAATAATCCAATCGGCACCTAGTGAAACACATTGATAAAACCCATAATAATAGGCACCCGCCCCACCAGTATTTTTATTGAAATGATAAATGGCAAATAAAGGATTGTTTTCAAAAGTCTTCAAATAAGTGTAGGTTGAATCATTTGAGTTGTTATTAATTACTATGATTTTATCTACAGAGTCATTTTGTTTCAAAAGTCTATCAATAGCTTTGTTTAAGCTATAGCAACGGTTGTAGGTTATGACTAATGCAAAAATTTTCATTGTTGTTTTTCAGCTAAATGTAGGGCAGAAGCAATAACTTGATGCATGTCATAGTATTTAAATTCGGCTAATCGACCTCCAAGTAAATAAGGGGAATGTTTTGCTTTTTCAGTATATTTGAGAGCCCTTTTTTTATTCACTTCATCAACAATTGGATAGTAAGGTTCTTTTCCCATTGTGTAATTCTGAGGAATTTCCTTTGTTATTATTGTGTGATTTTTGTCAATAGGATGGAAATGTTTGTGTTCAATAATTCGTGTATACTCTTGATTTTTGGAAGGATAATTGATGACAGAATGTGTTTGAAAATAAGGCTTATTTATTCTTTCATGTTCAAATTTCAAACTCCTATATTCTAATTGACCAAATTCATAGTCAAAAAGTTGGTCTAGACATCCGGTATAAATAATTTGATTAGCTTTTTCTTCCCATTCTTTTTTATGGGCAAAAAAATCTGTATTTAATTTTACTTCAATGCCTTGGAGAAGTTTATTTATGATTGGGTTATAGCCATTTTCTGGAATACCCTGATAAGTGTCTTCGAAGTAGTTTTCATTGTAATTAAATCTTAAAGGAAGACGCGATAAAATTTGCGAAGGTAACGTATTACAGGGTTTCGACCACTGTTTTTCAGTGTAGGGTTTAATGAAGTTTTCGTATAAGCTTTCCCCCAACTCACCGAGTCCCATTTCTTCTAAATTGGAATATTGGTTTTGCTTTTTTTGTTGATTTAAAAAATGACATAAAGCATGTTCGCCATCATTTATTTTAAACCACTGCATCATGGTATTTATATTGATAGGGAAAGAGTAGAGCTCATGGTTGATGTTTACTTTAACTTGATGAATATAGGGTCTGAATGCGCTAAATTGGTTAATGTATTTCCATATTTTTTCGCTATTAGTATGAAAAATATGAGCGCCATATTCGTGAGTAATGATGCCATCATTAATAGTGTTATGAACATTTCCTCCTACATGACTGCGTTTTTCAATAACCAAACATTTTTTTTCGCGTATGTGCATTTCATGAGCAAACACACTGCCAAACAAGCCCGAACCTACAATGATATAATCATACTCTTTTGAATCCATTAAATAGTAATGTTTAACGTGGCAAAGGAACCACAATGGTCGCTGTGGACATGTTGACTCAATATGCCTGAGGCTATTAATTGGCTTTCGAGGGTTTGACTCAAAGAAATGTAATCGATACGCCAACCTTTGTTTCGTGAACGTGCAGCTGTTCTAAAACTCCACCATGTGTATTGGTCAGGCCCCTGATTTAAGTGCCTGAAAGTATCAATCATGCCGTTGCCAAACCATTTGTCCATCCATGCACGCTCCTCGGGTAAAAAACCACTCGAGTTTTTATTGCCTATCGGATCGTGAATGTCTATTTCTCGGTGACAAATATTGTAATCTCCACACACTATCAATGCCTCTTTATGTTGTTCTAATGCATTGATGTAGTTGTAGAAATGATCTAAAAATTGGTATTTAATCTCTTGCCTTATGTCGCCTGTAGTGCCCGAAGGGAAATAACAACTCATAACAGAAAAGTTGTCAAAATTCAGAGTTAATACACGTCCTTCGTAATCAAACAACTCGTGCTGAATGCCTTTAATAACTGAAACAGGCTTTAGTTTGCTCAATATACCAACACCACTATACCCTTTTTTTTGAGCCGAAAACCAAAAACAATGATATCCCAAGGCTTCAAACAATGATTGATCAATATCGGCTTCGTTTGCCTTAATTTCTTGGAGACAAACAATGTCTGGATTTTCCTCTTGCAAAAAGGTTATAAATCCTTTGCTAAGGGCAGAACGTATGCCGTTTACGTTGTAAGAAATAACTTTCATAGTAACAATGAATGGCGAAATTAATATAATTATCTGAATTGAATCGATTCTCCAAAAAAATAGCCCATGAATTATCATGGGCTACCTCTTTTATTTGAAAGATTTAATTAATCTTTTTTAGTCGGTTTTGAAAAAGCGTCTCTCATGTCGGTATCAGCTTTTATGTTTTGCATTTTATAGTAATCCATAATACCTAAATTACCGCTTTTAAATGCTTCTGCCATTGCTATAGGAATAAGCGCTTCTGCTTCTATTACTTTAGCCCTAGCTTCTTGCGCTTTTGCTTTCATTTCTTGCTCTAACGCTATAGCCATTGCACGGCGTTCTTCTGCTTTTGCTTGAGCAATATTTTTGTCTGCCTCGGCTTGGTCCATTTGAAGTTTAGCACCAATGTTTTCTCCAATGTCAATGTCTGCAATATCAATTGACAATATTTCAAAGGCTGTACCAGCATCTAAGCCTTTTGCCAATACTCCTTTGGAGATTCGGTCAGGATTTTCTAATACTTCTTTGTGGTTCATTGCAGAACCAATGGTGGTTACAATACCTTCACCTACTCTCGCTAAAATGGTTTCTTCACCTGCTCCACCCACTAATCTTGAAATGTTTGCTCTAACAGTTACACGTGCTTTTGCTATTAACTGAATACCATCTTTGGCAACCGCAGAAACTGGAGGCGTGTCTATTACTTTAGGATTAACACTCATGTTCACGGCTTCCAATACATCTCTTCCCGCTAAGTCGATAGCTGTTGCAGATTTAAAGTCGAGCGCTATGTTGGCTTTGTCGGCACTAATTAATGCTGAAATCACTCTAATAACATTACCACCTGCCAAGTAATGGGCTTCTAACATATCACTGTTAACACTTAATCCTGCTTTAGTGGCATTTACCAAACCTTTAACAATCAAATCTGGCGGCACTTTTCGCCATCTCATAAAGATTAAATCTAGTAATGAAATCTTTACTTTAGATAAAATGGCTGAAAACCAAAGTCCCAATGGAACAAAGTAAAGGAAAATGAAAAAGACAATAACGATGAGGATGATGCCACCCGCACCAAATAAGAAATTTGGAATTTGTAATAGACTCATATTGTGGTTTGTTTTATATAAATTTTTGTGTTTTCAATTTTGATTATTTCTATGTTTGTGCCAGAAGGTATCATTTCTCCCATGCTGCTAACTTCTATGTCGTAATTATTTACAATGGCCTGTCCCATTGGTCTAATAAAACTGGTAGTATAACCCTTGTCGCCCACATTGACAGGTGGTAAGTTATTTACTTTTCCATCAATGTTTTCTTTGAGCGATGCTCGGTTCCAAATGCCACTTTTTAATGCAACAATAATACTTGCAATTAATAAAAGTAGTAATCCCAACAATGCCAAATGTCCGGAGGAAGTGCCATATAAAGTGTATATTTTATACAAAGCATAAAGCCAAGCAGCACCACCTAATAAGCCAGTTATAAAGCCGGGGGTTACAAATAGTTCTAACAATATTAAAGCTAGACCTAATACAATTAAAATAATAATTAACGATGTCATCATGTTTACTTTATGTGTGATTTTAATAATTCTAAATCAGGAATATCGCCAGCACTCTCTAATACTTCGGCACATTGAATAATACCGTTGCCATCTATCAAAAAAGCAGAACGTTTGGATACACCTTTCATTTCCAAAACAAACTGTTCATACAAACAGCCGTATGCAATAGAAGCATCTTTATTAAAATCGCTTAATAAATCAAAGTTTAATCCTTGTTCTTTTTTAAATTGACCTAATGAAAAAATCGAATCGACAGAAATGCCAAAAACTTTTGCATTCAGACCTTCGTAGTTCGCAATATCATCTCTAACACCACATAGTTCTTTGGTGCATGTAGATGTAAATGCCAAAGGAAAAAATAATAAAACTACATTTTGACCTCTTAACTCTGATAATTTGATAGCTTGTTTTTCTGTATTGTAAAGCGTAAAATCTGGCGCAGTATTTCCTATTTGTAAACTCATTTGTCTTTTTTTTTAAATAATTTACGAATGTAATACATTTTGTGATTTGTGTACTAATTTTTCGATAAGAATAAGGCTAAAAAAAATCCAAGTTGAATGATATAAACAGCCAAAGACAGTTTGTTTTGAGGAAATTTGGTGAATTTTAAAAAAATATAATGGAGCACAAAGCCACTGACGAACCAACCAATGTAATTGTGGATTGGCACTGTTGTGTTTTTCCAAGCCCACATGTATTGTTTAATGGCAAAAGGTTCGATAAAAAAATCTAACAATACCATTAAGGATGCGGCAATTAAGCAATGTAAAAAAGGGTCTTTCACCAATGATTCTGCTATTTGCCGACTTAGGTATAGGGTGGTAATCCATGTTACTCCCATCATTACAGGCGTGTTCCAATACTTAAAACCTAGGGTTGGTCCGTAAACATATTCGCCAAAAATAAGTCCTGTTTTTACGCCCACAACCTCCAAGCCATAGCCTAAAAAAGCTAATAATAATGATGTTAAAATAAAATTTTTGTCCCATTTTTTGTGATAACTTAATAATACAATTAAAGTCAATAGTAAATTCACCCAAATGAGTTCGCGCATCAATCCCTTGGTTTCAGAAAACTGAAAACCAGCATAACCGACAGCATATACAATAAATAATAACCAACCCGCTGTATGTGGTTTAACTTTTATAGCCATAATTATTTTACAATAACGTCTGTAATAGTAGTTTCTCCTATTGTTTCGTTCACAATTTCTATTACTTTTTGTTTGCTAAGGTTGACCTCATTTTTAATAACAGAGGAATTAAAATATAGATAAAGAATGCGGTCTTTTACGTACAACAAAGTAGTATGATCGGCAATAGTTTTGCCCATCATTTCAGCCCATTTTTCCTTGATAACACTCTCGGTTAGTCCCTTAGTCATTCGCTTGTCCTTTGTAATTAAATCCAAAGCTTCTGATATGGTAAATAAATGATTGGTCTTTTTCATACTTATAACTCTACGAATTTGGTGCTTTTATTACTGTTTTCAAAATATTTTCTCATCCTTTCTGCATGTGTGTCTGTAATAATGATTTGTCCAAATGTCTCCTGAGAAATTAAATGTATAAGTTTTTCGGCTCTTTCTTCGTCAATTTTTTCAAAAATATCATCCAATAATAAGATTGGAGATTGTTTGACTGTTTCTGCTAAAAAATGGTATTGCGCCAATTTTAAAGCAATAATAAATGATTTATTCTGTCCCTGTGAACCAAATTTTTTGAGTGGATAGCCATTTATTTCAAATAAAATATCGTCTTTATGAATGCCCACACTTGTTCTTTGAATTGCCAAGTCCTTGTTTAAACTCGACTTTAGTAATGTTTCAAAAGAATCTGAGTTTAATGCGCTTTCATAAGTTAAAACGACTTCCTCGCTTCCCGATTGAAACGAACGATAATACAAGTTGAAAGCATTCTGTATTTCTTTTAATACAAGTTGCCTTTTTTGATGGATGTATTTACAAGGGGCCAACATTCTTTCATTAAAACTTTCTAATATAATAGAATCAAAATGTTGATGATCGGCAAATAATTTTAATTGACGGTTGCGTTGGTCTAGTAATTTGTGGTATTCTGATAAGTGGTTTAAATAAACTCTGTCGGTCTGACTAATCATAAGGTCAATAAATTTTCGTCTTTCATCGCTATTGCCTTTTATTAATTCAATGTCGTCGGGAGTTATGATTACTACATTTATTAAACCAATATGTTGAATGAGTTTATCATATTGTTTGCCATTTAATTTTAGTTTTTTCTTTTTGCCTTGTTCTATTATAAGTTGTATATCAAGTTGCTGTCCATTGTAAAATTCGGCATTTAAGGCAGCTGTAGTTTCTCCATGTAAAATCAATTGATAATCTATGGCGTTAAAATAACTTTTACATGCACTTAACATAAAAATGGCATCTAGTAAATTTGTTTTACCTTGACCATTCTTTCCAGTAATGCACGTTATATCTGAATTTAAGTCAATCTTAAAGTCTTTATGGTTCTTAAATTGATAAATTGATAAATTGTTTATTCGCACTTTTTGTATTGATAAATATATTTGATTACTTTTGCCGTTAATTTTTAAAAATCATGGCGAAGGCTGCAAAGATAAATTTTAATAAAGAAACTTACCTAAAATGGTATGAAATAATGCTGTTAATCAGAAAATTTGAGGAAAAATCAGCTCAATTGTACGGTCAGCAGAAAATAAAAGGGTTTTGTCACCTATACATTGGACAAGAGGCTATCGTTGCAGGAATGGTAACTGCCACAACAAAAGACGATAAGTTTATTACGGCATACAGAGACCACGGTCATGCTTTGGCTTTGGGTGTAAGTGCAGATGCTTGCATGGCAGAATTGTATGGTAAAGCCACAGGTTGTACCAAAGGAAAAGGTGGAAGTATGCACTTTTTCTCTAAAGAGCACAATTTTGTTGGTGGACATGGTATCGTTGGAGGACAAATTCCTTTAGGTGCGGGTCTTGCTTTTGCTGAACAATACAATGGTACAAAAAATTTATGTGTTTGTTTTATGGGAGACGGTGCTGTAAGGCAAGGTGCACTTCACGAAACATTCAATATGGCCATGTTATGGAAACTTCCTGTGATCTTTATTTGCGAAAACAATGATTATGCAATGGGAACTTCAGTTGAAAGAACAACGAATGTTATGGACATTTACAAAATTGGTTCAGCATACGAAATGCCTTCTTTTCAAGTAGACGGCATGAAATGTGAAACGGTTCATGATGCTATTAAAGAGGCTGCGGATAGAGCAAGAAGAGGTGATGGTCCTACCTTCTTAGAAATTAAAACATACCGTTACAAAGGTCACAGTATGAGCGATCCAGCGAGTTACCGTACAAAGGAAGAAGTGGCACATTACAAGTCGCTTGATCCAATCGAAACAACCAAAGAAACGATACTTAAAAATAAATTTGCAAGTGAAGCAGACTTGGAAAAAATAGAAGAATCTATCATAGAAACAGTAAATAAATCAGTAGAATTTGCAGAAAATTCACCGTATCCTGATGCAAGTGAGCTATTTAACGATGTTTATGACGGAGATTATCCATTTATAATGGATTAATTAAAAAAAAGTGTATTTTTGCAACCTTTTATCAGAAAATTCATACAATGACACAACAAGATATTGAAGACAACAATCAAGAAATTGAAGTAAACGAAACAGAACAAACAGAATCTAGTGGACCATCGTCTGTTAGTCTATTTGTTGATAGAATTAAGAATTGGATTAACACCCAAAATAAAACATTAGTATATGGCGTAAGTGCAGCTGTAATATTAATTGTGGGGGTTATCGCTTACCAGTTTTTATACAGAATGCCTTTAGAAAAAAGAGGTTTAGTCGCCATTATTCAAACACAACAAGATTTTGACAATGATTCTTTTAATGCAGTAATCAAAAAAGGACCTGCATTTGCAGATGAATTTAGTGGTACTAAAGCTGGACATTTGGCTGCTTACATGACAGGTGCTTCATATCTTTACACTGGTGATGCAAAAAAAGCAATCGAATTTTTGGGCGATGTTTCGTTTTCAGACAAAATCATGAAACCACAAGCTATTGGTTTGTTGGGCGATGCACATGTTGAAAATAAAGATTTAGAAGCAGGCTTAAAATACTACTTGAAAGCTATTAGTGCCTCCCAAAATGAGTTTTCTAAATTATGGTGGTCGAAAAAAGCCGCTCGCGTTTATGAAAAGAAAAATGAATGGAACAACGCTTTGGATATATATACAAGTTTGAAAGAAGAATTTCCTGAAAGTGATGAATTAATGGAAATTGAAAAATATATA
The DNA here is from genome assembly GCA_044373665.1 of Bacteroidia bacterium. Classification (GTDB taxonomy): domain Bacteria; phylum Bacteroidota; class Bacteroidia; order NS11-12g; family UBA955; genus JABMMZ01. The sequence goes on along the minus strand of JBIPNH010000010.1, from coordinate 25,486 downwards.
GCAAGAGCTAAAGCTAAAACTGACAATTACTAAGACAAATGTCTTCGGTTCATCAAAATCTCTCAGAGATTAAGAGTCTGCCAGATAGTGCAGGCAAAAAAATAGGAATTGTTGTTTCCAAGTGGAACGATTCCATAACATACTCATTGTTAGATGGAGCAGTAAATACACTTCTTTCTGCCAATGTTTTAAAAGATGATATTCTTATTGTTGAAGTCCCCGGAACGTTTGAATTGCCATTTGCTGCACAAAGAATACTAAAGAAAAAAAATCTTGATGCGGTCATTTGTTTGGGTTGTGTTATTCAAGGAGAAACTAGGCATTTTGATTTTATATGTGATGCCACAGCAAATGGAATTATGAGGGTTAGTTTAGACAACGAACTACCAGTAATATTTGGGGTTTTAACCACTGATACTTTACAACAAGCTATTGATCGTTCAGGAGGACTGCATGGCAACAAAGGCATAGAAGCTGCAGCAACAGCACTACAACTTTTGTAGAGATTTGTTTTAGGTTTTTTGCTGTTTTCGTCATTTTTTCGTCATTTTTCTTATATATTAATATCTTTAAGGGATTGTTTAAAAAAATATTTTTTGATTTTTCAAAAAACATATTAATTTAGTGCCCTGAAAAAGTTTCAATATGAAAAAAATTATACAATTAATTCTCCCGATGCTTTGCTTTTTACTTTATAGTAATCATGCAAATTCACAAAACATCATTTATTCAGACACCTTCACCCAAGGTTCTGGATACGCTGCAGGAACCTCCCAATGGGATAATTGGGGCACATTTAGAAGTGCATTAGATACCTCAACTCAAACTTTATTGAAGGTTACAGTTAGAGGTACTTTAGATCAAACTGGTAGAACATGTACTGACAGAACTATCGTAAGACGCTTAGCGGCGGCTTTAAGAAATGCAACTACTTACAATGCAACTTGCGGAAGTTTTGTATGGTCTGTAGGAACGTGTGGTTCTGGTCCTGAATTGAATGTCAATTCAGCATCAAGTATCTGTGCTTGTAATGTTGGTTGGAGTGTAAGACCACAAATTAACGCAGGTAATCAAAACTGGGGTGGTGTAAATTCAAACACTTGCGGCGGTCAAACTCAACGTTTAACTGTAATTTTCGAAAAACCGTCTAAACCTAATGACATGGGTGTTACTGGAATAACTACTCCCGATTTATGTAATTTTACTCAAACTTTTGATGCTAGAATGACCAATTTTGGTACAACTAGAGTTGATAGTTTTAGATTGTATTGGTCTGTCAATGGGACTACTCAAACACCTTTTTATGTTCAAAGTCGTTTAAGACCTAATAGAGATACTACATTGAGATTGATAACAAATATGTCATTAACTGCAAATACAATGTACCGTTTCAAAGTTTGGACTCACCGTCCTAATAACCAAACGGATTCTATTAAAGATAATGATACATTAAGAACAAGTTTCTTCTTTTTAGGTAATCCCCTTCCTCCAACAACAACCAATTTTGTGCAATGCGGAAATGGTTTCCCACGTCTGAGAGCAACTCCTAATTCAAGTGCCGATTCTATTTTGTGGTTTGACCAATCAACCGGAGGTAACCTTTTGGGTGTAGGTAGAAATATTCAAGGGCCTTACTTAACCTCTAATAGAACATTTTATGCTCAATCTATGAAATTTGGAGGAGCTAGTAGCATAGGCTTAGGATTTGGTGGAACTTCGATTTTGTCAGCACAAGCGACTGCATTCAATGGTTACACTTTTGACGTAAGTACAACCAAAAGCGTTTTAGTAGATAGTATTACGGTTAGATTATATTGGAACTACCAAAATACAAATTTAAGAATATATTATAAATTAGGAACTCATGTGGGCTCCCAAAATAATGCGAATGCTTGGACTTTAGTTAATTCAGGTCAAGTAAGATACTTTACACAAGGAGGTCAATTCTTTGGAAGGCTCTCAACCAGAAGTTTATTACTTAATCAAGGTACAACCTATGGTTTTTATGTAACAACCGACCCAACAGTTGGTTCAGGTAATGATCTATGGGCTAAATTTGGTTCAACATCCAATTCAAATGCTGATTTAACTATTACAGGTGGTGCATATTGGTATGGATTATTTGCTTCAACAGGTGTTTACACTCCCTATACAGGAGATGTTGAATTGATGACTAAAGCACAATGTACAAATTCTACAAGAACTTCATTAACCGTAACTGTAAAACCTCGTCCTACAGGTGCAGAACTAGTTACAGCATTGCCATTCCAAGGTCAAGTTAAATTAGGCTTACCTTCTAGTCCTGATATTATTGAAGTAGGTAAAACATTAACTTACCAGTTAAATCCTCCTACAGGATTTGTTAATGCTGATCATAATATCACTTGGTTAGTTAACAATGTTGTTGCAAGAACAAGAGGTGGCGTTGTAGTGCCTTCTACTGAATACACTGTTGTAAATCCTGGAAGTTCAGGTCCTGGCACTATTACTTATGTGCCTAAAACACAATTCTTAGATAGTTTTATTACTTTCTCTGTAAATTACTCAGATTTAGGTCCTCATTTCTGTGATTCAACAGTAATAAGAACCTTAGTGGTAGCATCAACTCCTAAACCTGGCTTTAAATTCCCACAATCAATTTGTTTAGGTGAAGCTACTTTCTTCGAAAATACAACAACTATCCATTCTGGAAACAATAGCTTTATGTGGTATTTTGATGATGGAGATAGTTCAGATTTAAACAGTCCAGTTCACGAATACAAGCAACCTGGTATATACTATGTAAAATTAGTTGCGACTAGTTTCCCTTGGAAAGTTAAGAAAGATACAACTATCACTGTAGAAGTTGGTGAATTACCAACAGTAGGTTTCAGAGTAAACAACAGATGTGAAGGCAATGCTCTTACATTTGTTAATACAACTTTCGTAGCAAACGGAGCGTTAAGCTATAAATGGGATTTTGGTGATGGTTCTCCAATTTTGAGCACTAGTTCGGCAGCAACTCAATCTAAAAATTACCCAAGAGCAGGTTCTTATAGAGTTACTCTAACTGCTGATGCTAATGGTTGTGTTGCCTCATTAACCAAAAATGCTTACGTATTTGCAAAACCAGTTTCTAACTTTATCGCACCAAGCTCAAATGTTTGTGAATTGACTGAAGCTGAATTTATCAATACGTCTACTATTTCTCAAGGATTAAAAGGTTCATTGTGGAATATGGGTAATGGATACATCACAACTCAAAATAATGTAAAATATGCATACACAACTGCAGGTACTTACAATGTTAAATTAATTTCTGTTTCAGAATTTGAATGTAAAGATTCAATCACTAAACAAGTAAGAATAGTGCCAACACCTCGTCCAAATTTTGTGGGTGACCAATTCTGCGATAAAAAATTAACGAACTTTACTAATACTTCTGTAGTAGCAGTTCCTAACCCTGTTTATACTTGGACATTCAGTGATGGATTTACTTCACAATCTAACAATGTAATTAAAAAAGCATGGGCACAAAACGGTCCAGTAACTGTAACTTTAAAATCTAAATATACTAACTCTTGTGAGTCAAGTATTACCAAAACAGTGGATGTGTTAATTCAACCAAAAGCCAAATTTACAGTTCAAGATATTTGTTCAGGTGAATTAGCGCGTTTTGTTAACTTAACTGAAGGAGACAATGCAGGTATTCAATATCTTTGGGATTTTGGCAATGGAACTGACAATACGCCAGCACCAGTTAGATTATACACTGTTCCACAAACAGAAACATTTGAAGTTAAATTGTTAGCGACTTATCCAGGTGGATGTACCGATACAGCAAAACAATTTATAACTGTTAGTGAAACACCTACTTGTGACTTTACCACTAAAGACAATGGATTCATGGATTTAACCTTTACGCCTTCTAATACTTCATATACTAAATATGAGTGGTTCTTTGGAGAAGGTGGATACAGCACTACTCCAGTTTCAAAATACAAATTTGCATACACAGGAAACTTTAATGTAACCATGAAAGCAACTAATTCAATTGGTTGTGAGTGTCAAATTACAAAAAGAATTAGTGCAAATACTTCAGTAAATTCACTAAGTAAAGTAAATGGTATTAGCATCTATCCTAATCCAAACAATGGTACATTTGAAGTTAAACATTCAGCTAATAAAGCAATGAAAGTTGAAGTATACAATGTGATTGGTGCAAAAGTTTACAGTCAAAATTCTGATTTAGGAGCATTAACTGTAAATTTAACAGGAGAATCAAGTGGAGTGTATTTAGTAAAAGTAACTGTAGACGGAATAACTTCTGTTTCAAAAGTAACTTTAGCTAATTAAAAATAAGTCTTAATTAAAATTTAAAAATGCCTTCAATTTATTGAAGGCATTTTTTTTGGTACTATATTTGAAAACCCTAAGTTATGATAATTCGTTTTTATATTTTATTTATAATATTACTCATCAGTGCTTTTAAATGTAAACAACCTTTAAATAAGAATTCTGACTTTGTGTTAAAGTCAGCGACTAAGATGAAATATTATGGTGGAGTCTATGGAAGTCCAATGGTAACAGTTTATACCCTTCAAATGGAAGTTAAAAGGGGTTTTGAGATGGTTTGCGACAGCTCATATGCAGAAGGTAAGATTGATGAGCTAATTATTCAAATAGACAGCTTTAATACTTCCCAATCTGCAATACTCCAAAAAAGCCAATTGGTGACTTGTATATTGTCCTTAAAAACAGAAAGTGTGCAAAATGCGGGGGATTTTCAGGTAATTACTCCAGGAAGTTTGGATAGAAAGGCCCCAACGGATATCCCGAAATCAGTGTGTTTGAAATACAAAGGAGGCCGTTCAAATATGTTGATAATCAATGATATAATTGAGTTAAAGCCATTGATGGCGCCATAGTAAATAGTGCGTGATAATAGCTTATTTTAAAAAATGGTATTTTTTTTAGACATAATGTTTGTAAATTGGGATTATTAACTTAATTTTGCAGTCCAAATTTTTAAAAGCATGTACGCTATAGTAGAGATTGCAGGTAAACAATTCAAAGTAGAACAAAATAAATATATCTACACCCATCGCTTAGTTAATGAGGCTGGTTCTTCAGTTACATTTGACAAAGTGATGTTAATCGACAACAGTGGTAAAATATCTGTTGGTTTGCCAAGCATAAAAGGAGCCTCTGTTACCGGTAAGGTATTAGAGCATTTAAAGGATGACAAAGTAATTGTTTTCAAAAAGAAAAGAAGAAAAGGTTACAAAAAGAAAAACGGACACAGAACCTATTTGTCAAAGGTTTTAATTGAAACAATCAACGCTTAATAAGATAATACAATGGCACATAAAAAAGGAGCAGGTAGTTCGAAGAACGGACGTGAGTCACATAGCAAACGCTTAGGTGTAAAAATCTATGGCGGTCAAAATGTTATTTCTGGTAACATTATTGTTCGTCAAAGAGGTACAAAACATCACCCATCAGAAAATGTAGGTATTGGTAAAGACCATACTTTATTCGCTTTGGTCGACGGTATTGTAAAGTTTACAAAAAAGAAAAATAATAGATCATACGTTTCAGTGGTTGCTGAAGCTTAATAATTAACAATATGCATTTATCAACTCAAGAGAAAAAAGAAATTTTTCAAAAATTTGGTGGTTCAGAAACCAATACTGGTTCTACTGAAGCTCAAATTGCGATGTTTACAGAACGTATTAATTTTATCACAGGACACTTGAAAAAAAATCCAAAAGATTTTGCTTCTGAGTTAAGTCTAGTAAAGTTAGTAGGAAAACGTAGAGCATTACTTGATTATTTAGCTAAACAAGATATTTTCAAATATCGTGATTTAATTAAACAATTAGGAATCAGAAAATAGTCTGCGTAAGCAAAACTTTTAAAATTTTAATGTCATAAAGCCCCCCATTCGGAGGGCTTTTTATGTTTAAAAAATAATAATTATATATGTCAAATAAACCACAAGGATTTAGAAGCTCAATAGATTTGGGCAACGGAAAATCAATTGAAATTGAAACTGGTATCTTAGCTAAACAAGCCCATGGCAGTGTTGTAGTTAAATGCGGCAATACCATGATTTTAGCAACTGTAGTATCTAACAAAGACGCTAAAGAAAATGTAGATTTTTTACCGCTATCGGTAGATTATCAAGAAAAATTTGCTTCAGTTGGTAGAATACCAGGGAGCTTTTTTAGAAGAGAAGCCAAACTAACTGATTATGAAGTTTTAGTTTGTCGTATCGTCGATCGCGCTTTAAGACCATTGTTCCCTAATGATTATCACGCAGACACTCAAGTTAACCTAGTGTTGATGAGCAGTGATAAAAATTTACCTCCTGATTGTTTAGTAGGTTTAGCAGCTTCTTCTGCTTTAATGGTTAGTGATATTCCTTTTTTAGGACCTATCTCTGAAGTTAGAGTTGCAAAAATTAATGGCGAACTAGTTCTTAATCCAACAGAATCTGAAATGAAGAATGCTTCTTTAGAAATGATTGTTTCAGGTACTGAAAAAGACATTAATATGGTGGAAGGTGAGTTTAGTGAAGTTAGTGAAATAGAAATGTTGGAAGCTATGAAGTTTGCTCACGAAGCTATCAAAATCCAATGTAAAGCACAATGGGATTTATGTGAACAAATGGGTGGTCGTAAACCAGCTAGAGAGTATTGTCATGAAAAAAATGATGAAGCTCTAAGAACTAAAATTTGGGAATTAACCTACGATAGAGTTTATGAAGTAGCCAAAAGTCAATTACCAAAAAGTGAAAGAAGTGTTCAGTTTAAAGCAATTATCACTGAGTTTTTAGAATCATTAACAGATGAAGAAAGAAAAGAACAAGAGTTTTTGGCTAAAAAATACTACCATGATGTTGAAAAAGAAGCCATGAGAAAAATGATTCTTGATGAAAGCATCCGTTTAGATGGCAGAAAATTAGATGAGGTAAGAGCTATCTGGTCTGAAGTTGATTATCTTCCTGCGGCTCACGGTTCTGCCGTATTTTCAAGAGGAGAAACTCAGTCTGTAACTACAGTAACACTTGGTGGTAAATTAGATGAGCAATTATTAGATGCTCCTATGAGTTTTGGTTATAGCCGTTTTATGTTGCATTACAACTTCCCAGGTTTTTCTACAGGTGAAGTTAGACCAAATAGAGGTCCAGGTAGACGTGAAATAGGTCACGGTAACTTAGCTTTAAGAGGTTTGAAAAAAGTATTGCCTGCAGATAATGCTTATGTTATCAGAATTGTAAGTGATATTCTTGAGTCTAACGGTTCAAGTAGTATGGCAACTGTTTGTGCCGGTAGTTTGGCAATGATGGATGCCGGTATTAATTTAACTGGCGGTGTAAGTGGTGTTGCTATGGGTTTAATTTGTGATGAAAAAACAGGCAACTACAAAGTGTTAACTGATATTTTAGGTGATGAAGACCATTTAGGGGACATGGATTTTAAAGTTGTAGGAACTGACAAAGGTATTACCGCTTGTCAAATGGACATCAAAATCAATGGTTTGAAATGGGAAATGTTGGAAGAAGCTTTAAGTCAAGCAAAAAAAGGAAGAGCTCACATTTTAAATGAAATGAAAAAAACGCTTGAAACTTCTAGAACAGAATTTAAACAACACACGCCACGTATCGAACGTGTAATTATCGAGAAAGATCAAATTGGTGCAATCATTGGGCCAGGTGGTAAAGTTATTCAAGGGATTCAAAAAGATACCAATACAACTATTTCAGTTACCGAAGTAGAAAATCAAGGTATCGTAGAAATTTTGTCAGAAAATGGCGAAAATATGGCTGCTGCTCTTAGAATAATCAAAGGTATTGTTGCTGTTCCTGAAATTGGTGAAGTATACGAAGGAAAAGTGAAAAGTATTGTTGAGTTTGGTGCATTTATCGAAATTTTACCTGGTAAAGATGGCTTGTTACATATTAGTGAAATCAGTTGGGATAGAATCGCTAAAATGGATGGAATCTTTAAAGAAGGTGAAATAGTTAAAGTTAAATTGGTTGAAGTTGACAAAAAAACTGGCAAATTAAGATTGTCAAGAAAAGTTCTTTTGCCTAAACCAGAACAAGAATCTAACAAATAAAATTACCTAATTTCTATAATAAAAAAGCGAACTAATTTTAGTTCGCTTTTTTTATTTTCATATCAACCATATTTTTTTAGGTTGAAAATAGATTTAATTGTTAATTTGTAGAAGTTTTGAATAAAGTCATCATTTTTTCGGCACCCTCTGGCAGTGGTAAAACAACTGTTGTAAATCATTTACTAAATGTAATCCCTGAATTAGGTTTTTCTATATCAGCAACCACCAGAAAGCCAAGAATTAATGAGGAAAATGGTAGAGAGTACTATTTTTTAGAAGAAAATGACTTTAACGCCAAAGTAGAAAATAATGAATTTTTGGAGCATGAAGAGGTGTACAAAGGGATTCATTATGGTACTCTAAAATCGGAAGTGGATAGACTGTGGTCGTTAGGAAAAACTGTTGTATTTGATGTCGATGTTTTGGGAGGAATGAATATTAAAAAACAATATGGAGATGCTGCTCTTTCGGTTTTTTTAAGACCACCAAGTATTGAAATCTTAATGGATCGTTTAAAGAAAAGAAGTACTGAAGTAGAACATCAGCTTAATATGAGAATAGAAAAAGCACAAGAAGAACTTAAGTATGAGAATAAATATGATGTTGTTATAATCAATGATCAATTAAGTGAAGCTCTTTCTGAAGCAGAAACAACAGTAAAAAAGTTTATCAATTCTTAATCTACTCAAATGAAGATTGGTCTTTATTTTGGTTCTTTTAATCCCATTCACATAGGTCATTTGGCAATAGCCCAACACTTTATCAATGAAAAAATATTTGATAAAATTTTATTTGTTGTTTCACCTCAAAATCCTTTTAAAGATTCAAATGATTTAATGGATGGTCAATTGCGTTTAGAAATGGTAAACCTTTCGATAAAAGACAATCCAAATTTTGAATGTTGTGATATTGAGTTTAATTTACCCTTGCCTTCTTATACATACATGACCTTAGAGGCTTTAAAAAGTCAATTTATTAATGATGATTTATCCGTTATAATGGGTAGTGATTCCCTAGTTTCATTACCGCAATGGCATCAGGTGGATACAATTTTAAAATGTAAAATTGTCGTTTATAAAAGAAATGATTTTTTTGATAATCCATACCCAAATCAACCTAACATTAGTATTATAGAGGCTCCTTTAGTTAACATCTCAGCTACTTTTATCAGACAACTACTTAAACAAAACAAAAGTATCCGTTACTTGGTTAAAGATTCTATAATTCCACTATTAAAAAAATAATTACATTTGCAATATGTCCGTAGGATTTGAAATAAAAACAGCTGCACAATACGCAGCAGAAGGGAAAGTTCCCGAAGTACTCTTTTTTGTTGGTTGCGCCGGGAGTTTTGATGAGCGTGCCCAAAAAATTACAAAGGCTTTTGCCAAAATATTAAACCATTGTAATATTGATTTTGCTATTTTAGGTCAAGAAGAAGGTTGTACAGGCGACCCTGCCAAACGTGCAGGAAATGAGTTTCTGTTCCAAATGTTAGCCATGAACAATATTGCCGTGTTGAATGGTTATGGTATCAAAAAAATTGTAACAGCTTGTCCCCATTGTTTTAATACTTTAAAAAATGAATACCCTTCATTAGGAGGTCAATACGATGTAGTTCATCACACCCAATTTCTTCAACAACTCATCAATGATGGTGTGTTGAAAGTAGAAGGAGGGGCTTTTAAAGGAAAAAAGATAACGTATCACGACAGTTGTTATTTAGGACGTTCTAATAATGAATATGTAGCTCCTAGACGTATTTTAGAGGTGTTAGACGTAGAATTGCATGAAATGAAAAGATGTAAGTCATCTGGTTTATGTTGTGGCGCTGGTGGGGCTCAAATGTTTAAAGAAGCTGAAAAAGGTAATAAAGAAATAAATATTGAGCGTGCCGAAGAAGCCGTAGCAACTGGTGCTAATATTATTGCAGCTAATTGTCCTTTTTGTATGACGATGTTAAGAGATGGTGTTAAAAACCAAAACAAAGAAGATTCTGTTCAAGTATTAGACATTGCAGAATTAGTGGCACAAGCCAATGATTTGTAATATCAATAAATTAACTATATTAAAAAAGCCCTTTTAAAAGGGCTTTTTTAATATAGTTAATTTGAGGTTTTATCCGTTTAATGCAGCAGCACCACCAACAATTTCTGAAATTTCATTTGTAATAGCAGCCTGACGACCTCTGTTATAAACCAATTTCAACTGTTTTAATATTTCACCTGCGTTATCTGTAGCCTTATCCATAGAAATCATTCTTGCACCGTGTTCACTTGCAAAAGAATCAATTAGACATCTGTATAAGTCAGTTTTGATAGACAATGGCAATAATGATTCTAACAATTGAATTTTATTTGGTTCAAAGATATAATCATTTTGAGTTGAACTCATACTTGATTTATTTATCGTGATAGGCAATAAAATATCATTAGTTATAATTTGTGTTGCAGCATTTTTGAATTTATTATAAACAACTTCAATACGATTGTAGTGGCCATTTAAAAATTCTGTTAACAAAGCATCACCTAATTTGAAACTATTCTCAGCATTCAAGCTGGTAAATAATGTTACATTTTCTGTACGGTGATTAAGGTCATGTTTTTTTAAATTTTCATAACCTTTTTTACCAATGTACATTAAATCAATTGATTTAGATTCAACAAGAGAAGCATAATCGGTTTTTAAAAGTTGATTTACACGTTTAATAACGTTGGCATTGAAACCACCACATAAACCTCTATCACTAGTAACAACTATTAATAAAACTTTCTCTAATTTTTGTTCTTTGAAATATTTTGACAATTGTTCATTGTCTGCACTGTCGCTTAAATTTTTAAGAACGCCACTTAGTTTATCAGCATAAGGGCGCATTTGTGTAATGGCAGATTGAGCCTTTCTCAACTTAGTTGCAGAGACTAATTTCATCGCTTTGGTAATCTGTTGCGTTGAAATTGTTGAACTAATTCTGCTTCTTATTTCTTTTAAATTTGCCATTCTTAATTATTTGATGCTAAATTATGCTTTGTAATTTGCAGCTAAAGTTTTTCCAATTTCTTCTAATTGAGAAGTAATTGAATCATCAATTTTTCCAGCAGCTAATTGGTTTAACAATTCTTTGTGTTTATGCTCCAAAATTTCCAAGTATTCTGCTTCAAACTGACGAACTTTATTAACTGGAACGCTGTTTAAAGCTCCTTTAGTTCCCAAGTAAATAATAGCTGTTTGTTGTTCAACACGAAGAGGAGAGTACTGACCTTGTTTTAATATTTCAACGTTTCTTGAACCTTTTTCTAAAACTGATTTTGTAGCAGCATCTAAGTCTGAACCAAATTTCGCAAATGCTTCTAATTCTCTGTATTGTGCTTGGTCAAGTTTTAAAGTACCTGCTACTTTTTTCATTGATTTGATTTGAGCATTACCACCCACACGAGATACCGATATACCAACGTTAATCGCAGGTCTTACACCACTATTAAACAAGTTAGATTCCAAGAATATCTGACCATCTGTAATTGAAATTACGTTGGTTGGGATATAGGCAGAAACGTCACCTGCTTGTGTTTCAATAATTGGTAATGCGGTTAATGAACCACCACCTTTAACTTTACCTTTAAGTGATGGAGGTAAATCATTCATGTTCGAAGTGATTTCATCAGAAGCATTCAATTTACAAGCTCTTTCTAACAAACGACTGTGTAAGTAAAACACGTCACCTGGATAAGCCTCACGTCCTGGTGGACGTCTTAATAACAATGAAACCTCACGGTATGCAACTGCTTGTTTTGATAAATCATCATAAACAATTAATGCAGGCAATCCTCTGTCTCTGAAAAATTCTCCAATTGCAGCTCCGGCCATAGGCGCAAAGAATTGAAGTGGAGCTGGTGCAGAAGAAGGTGCAGAAATTACAACCGTGTAGGGCATAGCTCCTTTTTCTTCTAATGTTTTAACAACTTGTTTTACAGTAGATTCTTTTTGACCAACTGCAACATAGATGCAATATACAGGTTTACCTTTTTCGTAAAATTCTTTTTGATTGATGATAGTATCAATAGCCACCGCAGTTTTACCTGTTTGACGGTCACCGATAATTAACTCACGTTGACCTCTACCAATTGGAATCATTGCGTCAATCGCTTTGATACCAGTTTGTAATGGTTCTTTAACTGGTTCACGGTATAATACCCCTGGTGCTTTACGCTCAAGCGGCATTTCGAAAAACTCTCCAGTTAAGGCACCTTTACCATCGATAGGCTCACCCAAAGTATTGATAACACGACCAAGCATTCCTTCAGTAACATTTATTGAAGCGATTTTGCCAGTACGTCTTACCGTATCACCTTCTTTAATTTGAGTGCTGTTACCGAATAATACCGCACCGATATTGTCTTCTTCTAAGTTCAATACGATTGCTTTCATGCCATTTTCAAATTCAATCAATTCACCAGATTGAACTTGTGTTAAGCCATGAATACGTGCAATACCATCACCTACTTGAAGAACAGTACCTACTTGTTCTAATTCAGATTCGGTTTTAAAGTTTGTTATTTGTTGTTTCAATATTGCTGAAACTTCATCAGGTCTAATGTCTGCCATGATTTTTTATTTGTTTTATGCGATGTTTAATTCTTTTTTTAATTTTCTGAGTTTTGCTGAAATACTAGTGTCCAATAAACGGTCACCAAATTTAATTACAAAACCACCTATTATATCTGGATTGATTTGAGAATTCAATTCAACCTCTTTTGCAGATGTTTGTTGTTTAACATATGCCTTAATTTCTTCTTTTGTAGCGTTGTCTAATTCAATAGCAGAAGTTAAATCTACTCTTTGAATTCCTAGATGCTTACTGTATAAATCAATAAATGATTCAGCAATTTTATCAAGCAAATCCTCTCTCTTTTTAAGACATATCAATTCAATAAAACGACTACTAATAGTTCCAATACTAGAAAATATTTGCTTTAATGCCTTTAACTTTTCGTTTGGATTAATGATTGGATTTGACAATACATTCATTAAATCTTTACTGTTTTTACAGGTAGTAGCAATTAATTTCATGTCTTGAGCCGTTTCCTCAATCACTTTGTTTTCCAAAGCTTGTTGAAATAATGCGGATGCGTATCTATTTGAAATTTTATGTTCTGACATGCTTTTTAATTAAGCGTTTGCTTGTTGAGTGTTATTAAGGTCGTTTATGTGACTCGTAATGATTGTTTTTTGTTGATCGTTATCAGCAAGTTGATTGCCAATTAATTTTTCAGCAATAGCAATAGACATTGAAGCAACTTGACCTTTTAATTCAGCAATAGCAACAGCTTTTTGCTTGTTAATTTCTTCAGATGCAGCTTGGATAATGCGTTTACCTTCATCTTCAGCTGATTTTTTAGCATCACTGATAATAGTTTCTTTCATCACTTTTGCTTCTTTTAATAACTGATCTCTTTCCTCACGTGCTTGTTTGTATAAAGCTTCGTTATCACTTTTAAGTTTAGAAAGTTGGTCTTTAGCTGCCTCAGCAGATTTTAAAGCTTCTTCGATAGAATTTTCTCTTTCTTTTAAAGCACTTAGAATTGGTTTCCATGCAAATTTTTTAAGTAAAAATAGCAATAAACCAAAAACTAAAACCATCCAAAAGGTTAATCCTATACCGGGTAATACTAATTCCATTTTTTTGTTTTTTTAAATAAATTTAAAAACAAGGGATTAAATGAATAATCCCTTGTTGTTTTTTTATGGTTTCTTTTATTGATATTAAACGAACAATATCAATAAACAAAGTACGATAGCAAAGAATACCGCACCCTCAACAAGAGCAGCAGCAATAATCATGTTTGCTCTGATGTCTCCAGTTGATTCTGGTTGACGTGCAATGCTTTCTAAAGCTGACTTACCAATGTTACCAATACCGATACCAGCAGCGATAGCTGATAATCCTGCTCCGATCGCAGCGCCTAATTTTGAAGGGTCTGCTGATACTGTTTGTAATAGAATTTCTAAAATTGACATATTTATTTGGGTTTTTATTTTGTTGTTTGTTTTATTTTAATGATGGTCTTCTGCGTGGTGATGTTCTTCTGTAGCCGAACCAATGTATAATGAAGCTAATAACGTGAATACGTATGCTTGTAAAAAAGCTACCAATAATTCCAAAACGCTCATAAATAACGTGAAGGCTACTGATAATATTGAAGTGCCAAATCCTGCCACTGCACTCTTTTCTCCGAAAATGAATATTAAACTGAAAAATCCTAAGATAATAATGTGACCCGCTGTAATATTAGCGAACAAACGCAGCATTAATACAAACGGTTTTAAAACTACTCCTAAAATCTCAATAGGGATTAATAATACCCACAATGCTTTTGGTACATCTGGCATAAAAATGTGTTTCCAATAGTGTTTGTTCCCTGAAAATGAAACCACCAAGAAAACAACAATCGATAACACCATCGTTACTGCTATATTTCCTGTTAAGTTAGCACCAAATGGAGCAATAGGAATTAAACCCATTAGGTTATTGATGAATATAAAAAAGAATATCGTTAATAACATCGGTAAGAATTTCTCATAGTGAGCACCTACTGAAGGTTTAACAACTTCGTCTCTTATAAAGATAATGATTGGTTCTAATAAAGATTGAATCCCTTTTGGTGCGGATTTTCCTCTGGTTTTGTATGACTTAGCAATACTTAAGAATATCCAAAGCAATAAAATAGCACTTACAAATAATGCGATAACATTTTTAGTTATGGACAAATCCATCGGTATTTCATTACTTACTTTGTTTTTCTCGTCATAATTCAAATGACCACTTGCATCTGTTTTATAGATTTTACCTTTGTGTAAAAAATAATGATTTCCTTTGCTTTCAACCACTTTGTGACCATGTTCAAATTTCCCTGATGAGAAAACATGTAATCCATTGTCGTAAATAATAACTGGAAGAGGAATACTTACAGGATGCCCAGGAGACAAATCCATAATGTGCCAATCGTGAGCATCTTTAACGTGATCCAATATCATATCACCCGGCTTAAATTTTTCATGAGTAGCAGCATGGTGTGTTTCAACTTGATGCTGTTCATTTGGGTGGTTATTTGTGTCTGAACCATGGTCTGACGCAAGTAAAACTGTGCTTTGCAAAAGCAGAATTAAGCAAGCAAAAGATAAAATCTTGAAATTTGTTATTTTTGAAAGTCCTTTATTTTCGGGCATTTTCGTTGGCTTTTTGATTTCCTAAATCGGGGCGCAATTTATGGAGGATTATTTTAATTTCAAAACCCATAAAGATAAAATATGAACAAATTAAAAAAACAATCCCTATTTTATTGGTTATATCGCTGATTAGTAGGTATATAAGGAATAAAAAAATGATTAAAATCATTCTTAGTCCTGTGACCCCAAAAAACACGGCATTGAACCTACTCTGATTTGTACTTATTGATTCACTAATTTTATATGTTCCAAAGCTAAATGCAATAAAGTAGATAAATAAAATTGAACTCAGCAGCATTGCATCTTTAGAACTTGTGGCCAATTTGGGAATAACAAAACTCAATACCGATAGTCCGATAAAAAGTAAAAGATTCGTTATTGTATGTTTTTGTTTCATTATTTTAGTTGTTTAATCATGTAATACATAGCACCTATTAATCCTAAAAATACACCAATAATTGTAAATAGCGGCAATTTAAAGGTGAAAAATTGGTCTATCCATCTTCCAGCGAAGGTTAAAATGACAACAAATAAGGCCATTTGTATACCTAATCCTGAAAATTTTACAATATTATTTATTTTTTTATTTTGATTCAATATTTGAAGTTTGGTTCATATTGCAGTGACCATTGAACTCTGCACCACTCTCTATGACAATTTTATTGGTTTTTATATTCCCATATATTTTGGCACTTGCTCTTAAAAATAGTGTTTCTGTAATTTCAACATCTCCTGTTATTTTACCCGACACATCAGCACTCCTTGCTTTTACATCGCCTTTTATTGAAGCACTCACACCCATTGCTATTTTAGATTTTGAAACAACATTTCCTTCTATAGAGCCATCGATTCTTAAATCTCCCTCCGATGTTAAATCTCCTTTTATAAGCGTTCCTGCCCCTATCATATTTAAAGCGGCATTCTGTGCTGTTTCACTTTTGTTATTTTTGTTCAACATGTTTGCAATATTATTAAAAAACTATCAAATTATTTGGATTCATTGCTATTCCATTTCGCCACAACTCAAATCTAAGCTTTTTGATGTCTTTTTTATTTTCCTTAAATCCAATTATACCTATCGTTTCTCCCGCTTTTACTATGCTGCCAACCTCTTTGTACAGACCCAAGTTGTATTTGTATACCGATAACCAATTATTGTCATGTTGTATCGCAATAGCATAGCCAAAATCTGGCGTCCATCCTTTGTAAATGACAGTTCCATCTAGCACGGATTTTACAGTTTCGTCTGCTATGGGCTTAATTTCTATGTATGGATTTTGAATATTAAAGATTTGGGTAATTTCTCCTTTTAAAGGGGTAAAAAACAAATCATCATATTCCCTGTAATAGTCTTCCTGAAGGTTATTTTCTGCAACAGAACCATTTTTGCCTTCTGAGGGTTTTTGATCTGTTTTTTGAGCTCTGTCTATTTTTTGTTGGGCATCTTTTACTCTCGAACCATCTGCTTTGGTCTCGTTAATACTTAATTCTACTTTTCTGCTGTTGTCCTCTTTATAGGGGATATCATAGGCTGTAATTTCTTCTCCGTTAATGATTTGTTTAAGCGCTAATTCCCTTTTTTGGGTCATATTGAGTTCAGTTTCTAGCTTGTTTAGCTTCTTTAGGATTTCATTTTTAACTTTTCCGTCAATTCCTGTGTTGTAACCCGGGGAATAATCTTTGATGATGGGAAATAAAGTAAAGATACCCCAACTGATTAGCGAAAATATAAGCAAACCCGCACTAGCAACCAATAATACGTTGAAAGGCGTAAGGCTTAAAGAGGCTTTTTCTTGAAAGTTTGTTTCGTTGATAACAAACAATCTATACCTGCTTTTGAGCTTTTTTAAAATTTTTCTCTTATTTTGTTTATCATCCATGAAAAAAATTACTTAACAAACAATAAATTTGCGTTTTCAAAGTTAATAGGTTTTAATTCAATAAAAAATAATTGTTTAAAAAGTTTCTACTCATATCGATTCTTGTTCCTTGTCTTGCCAATGCTCAGTCGTGGTTGTCAAAAGTTTGGCATAATTCTGTGTCCCACTACAATTATTACTACAATGCAAATGTAATAGTTACCGATGCGAAACTAGAAGCAACGACAGGTTATAAGGATAATTTTAAAAATATACTTAATCTGTATCCTTATCCTGATGAAAGCTCTTTAAAAGGGAATGCGGCCAAAATGGACGAAGCGATTAAAAAATGTTCCTATATTATAGACAAACACAGTAAATCAAAATGGGTAGATGATGCCTACCTTTTAATGGGGGATGCCCGTTTCTTTAAAGGAGACTTTTATTCTGCTATTGAGGTGTATGAATATGTAATCTCTAATTTTAAAAATTCTCCTGCAGCTCACCAAGCTGAAATTAACTTACTTATAAGTTACTTGCAGTTAGGCAAAAATGAAGATGCGGAGTCGCTTTATACCAAGTTAAAAACCAATAAAACCTTTAGTAAACATCTGTTGTATCAACTTGACATTGCAGGTGCGGCTGTTAATATTAGACAAGAAAAATATCTTATTGCTATCAAATTGCTTGAAAATGCGCTTCCTCATTTTAAAAACAAAGCAAGCAAAATAAGATACAATTTCGTGTTAGCCCAATTGTATATAATCACCAAAAACAACTATCAAGGGGTTGAAAAATATAAAAAGGTTATCAAAATTAATCCTCCGTATGAATTTGCCTTCAACGCGAAACTTAATATTGTTAAAGCGATTAACATAAAAAATAGAGGTGAAATCAGAAACGCCAAACTATTGTTGCAAGGCATGCTTAAGGATGATAAAAACATCGATTATTTTGATGTTATCTATTATGAACTAGGTCAACTTGAACTGTTAGATAAAAATGAACCTAAGGCAATTTCGGAATTTAAGCACGCACTCTCTTCTAAAACATCTGACATAGGTATCAAAAGTTTAAGTTATTTGGCGCTCGCCGATTTGTTCTTTAAAAGTCAGGATTATGAGAGTGCACAAGTCTATTACGACAGTGCTGCAAGAACTGTGGAAATAACAAATCCTAATTATCAAAGTATTCAAAATAAGAATTTAGTTCTGAGTGATTTAATAAAACATTTGGTAAATATCAAAGAGAAAGACAGCTTGTTGCGCCTCTCTGAGAATGAAAAGCTGAGAGAAAAAACCATTGATAAGCTCATTAAAGAAGCAAATGACAAAGAACTGGAAGCAAAGCGGATTGAAGAAATTCAAAAAAACAATCAAGATGCATTTACACAAACTGCCCAAAATGTAAGTACTACCAACTTCCCTTTTTACAACCAAGCAGCTAAAGTAAAAGGTTTGCAAGATTTTCAAAAAATATGGGGAACACGTAAATTGATGGATTTTTGGGCTATCAGTAGTAATAAAACAGCTGTTTGGAAAGAAGTTAACGACGCCCAAGAAAACAATGACTATGGCAATGATGAGAAATTAAAGGTTTTGGGTAAAGTGTCCGATGAAAGAAAGAAGTATTATGACGCCATTCCTTTTTCGAAAGCTGATAAGGATAAAATGAAATCCGAAATTGCTGAATCTTATGTGTTAGGAGCGAATGTTTATTACCAAAACCTAAAAGAATACGACAAAGCTCAAAAAATGCTACTTGAGCTCAATTCTAAATATCCCAAAAATAGCTTTGAACTCAATTCTTGGTATTTATTGGCCAAAATAGCTCAAACCAAAAACGATGTTAAACAGTTTGATTATTACTATAATCTTATTAAATCTTCGGATTCAACAAGCAATTTTTTAGTAGCTCTTAAAAACTCTGAAGGGTCAGATTCTATAGTTAATCAATCTTCTAAGAGTAATGTTTCAGAAGAGGTGGAAACACAATACCGTGCTTTTTATAGTTTATACAAAGATAAAAAATACGATGAGGCTATTACTCTAAAATCTCAGAATGATAAAAGCAATCCAGGAAGCCCTCTTCAAGTTCAATACGATTTTGTAGAAGCGTTGTGTTATGCTCAAAAAGGAGACATGGCAACGTTTGAACAAAAAATATCGGCTATCATCAACAATTATCCGAATACTGAAATTGCGCAACGTTGCGAAGAAATGGTCTATAAACTTAAAGTAAAGCGTGGAGAAATAGTGGAATCAAATACGGTAAGCACTAAATATGCGTTTAATGAAACTGCCGACCATTTTTATATTCTCTTAATTCCTAAGGCGGTCGATTTTACTAAAGTGAAAATTGCTTTCTTAAACAGAAACAAAGTCTTGTATACCAATGATGGATTAAGGGTAACCAATTCATTGTTAGGAGATAAGTTTCAGATTTTAATCGTTAACAATTTCAAATCCCTTGATGATGCCAAAAGGTATGTTAAAGAAGTAGCTGAGGACAACATGTTCAAAGAGGAACTTGGCTTAGGGCTGTTTTTTAAGCAATTTGTCATTGGCAAAGACAATTTTTCTATTTTTGTAACCGATAAAGTAATCGAGGATTATGAATCATTCTATAATACAAACTATAACAAATAATTAATTAACTATGTCAAAATTCTGGAAATATTACCTCTATTTTTTACTATCTATTCCTTTATTCTTTTTTTTAGTCAACTTAGGAGTATTAGGTTATATGCCAGATATTGAAGAGTTAGAAAACCCAAAAAGTGCACTAGCGAGTGAATTGTACAGTGAAGATGGCGTTGTTTTAGGTCAGTATTTTATTCAAAAACGCTCCAATGTCGATTACAGAGACATTGCCCCAAGTATGTTTGATGCGCTTATTTCAACTGAGGATGAACGGTTTTTTACCCACTCAGGGATTGATGTTAAACGTTTAATGGGTGCTGTTGTCGGGCTTGGAAAAAAAGGAGGTGCCAGTACTATAACCCAACAGCTTGCTAAGAATTTATTCCACTACGAAGATGGTATTAGACCTAGTTTACCCATCAGACTTATACAAAAATTAAAGGAATGGGTTATTGCCATTAAACTCGAACGAAGATACACCAAGGAGGAAATAGCAACCATGTATTTAAATACGGTGCAATTTTCAGGTAATTCTTATGGTATAAAATCAGCGTCTAAGGAGTTTTTTAACAAACAACCCTCTGACCTAAGTATTCAAGAATCAGCGGTATTGGTAGGGGTATTAAAAGCGATAACCATTTACAATCCCAAAAGAAACCCTAACAATTCGTTGGCTAGAAGAAATACAGTGCTTGGTCAAATGTTGCGTAATGAAAAAATTACCAAAAATGGTTTTGATTCTTTAAAAGCATTGCCAATTGAGCTAAATTACCAATACGAAGACCACAATTCTGGTTTGGCTGTATATTTTAGAGAATGGCTCAAACGTGACTTAACTAAATGGTGTAAGGAAAACAAAAAACCGAATGGTGAAAATTACAATCTATACAAAGATGGGTTAAAAATTTATACAACGATTAACTCTAAATTACAGACTTATGCCGAAGAATCTGTAAAAATGCACTTAACAGAATTGCAAGGACAGTTCGACAAATCGTGGGGTAATAGAGAGCCTTGGAGAGATGAAAATTGGAAAGTTTTGCCAGAATATCCAATGCAAGAGTTGCGAAAAACAGAAAGATACAGATTACTCAAAGATCAATTTGACGGCGATACTTCTAAAATAATGAAGATTTGTAGAAAGAAGACTAAAATGACGGTTTTTAGTTGGAAAGGAGACATAGATACCATGATGAGTCCTTTGGATTCTGTAAAGTACATGAAACGTTTTTTACATACAGGTTTTATTGCCATTCAACCAACAACAGGACAAGTAAAAGCATGGGTAGGAGGGATTAATCACCATTATTTTAAATATGACCATGTCAATAAAGGTTCAGGTCGTCAGGTTGGTTCAACCTTCAAACCATTTGTATATGCTTTAGCTATTGACAATAAATTGTCGCCTTGTATGCAGTTTCCCAATAATCCACCACCATATCCAAATTGGACGGTCAGTAACAGTGATGGTTCTTATGGTGGCACAATGAATATGTTTAGAGGTTTGGCCTCTTCTACCAACTGTATAGTTGCACAAGTGATGTACACATTGGGTGAAAATGCCCCACAAAACGTGATTGAGTTTGTAAGGAAAATGGGAATAGACAGTGCCAAATTAGAACCATATCCATCTATTTGTTTGGGCGTAACAGATATTTCCCCTTTCGATATGGCGGGTGCTTTTTCTACATTTGCTAATAAAGGATATTGGGTTGAACCCACCTATATCACTCGAATTGAAGACAAAAACGGGAATATATTGGCTGAGTTTTCTCCTCAAAAAATTAGACAGGTACTAACCGAAGAAAAAGCTTATGTCATGTGTCAATTGTTGGAAGGTGTTTGTAAAAGAGGAACAGGTCAACGCTTGCACAACCGCTACAAAGTGGAAGGATGGGTAGGAGGTAAAACAGGAACCACCCAAAGCAACAGTGATGGTTGGTTTATGGGAGTAACCAAGGATTTGGTTTGTGCCACTTGGGTGGGTTGCGACAGTCGTAAAGTGCGATTCAGAAGTACGAATTATGGACAAGGGGCTCATTCTGCATTGCCAATTTTTGCTCATTTTATCAATAAAGCCAGGGCAGACAAGGAATTAGGAATTAGGCTCGACCCAATAGACAGGCCACAACAAGAAATTAGCTTTGAGTTTGATTGCAGTCAATATTTCGAGGAAAAAGACACCGAAGAATATGGGCAACCAAGCGATTCGCCTTTAGGGATATAGGGCTAAATGAGTTTTAATTATTATTTAAATACTTATTAAATGCAGTTTAATCCCAAATTTTTAATCATACTTAATTTAGCTTTATTCTTATTAAGCTGTGGACCCATTCCTTATTACCAAATCCAAGAGTTCAAGAAAACTCAAGCTGTAATTGCTTTGCCCGAAAATGTGTTCAAGAATAATGATATAGTCATTGAATATGATTTTTGGACAAGAAAAGGTTTTTCGGATTTTAAAATCACTAACACTACAGACAGTTTGATTTATTTGGATTTAGAACTTACCCATTTTATAATGAATGGTTTAGCTTCACCCTATTACACCAATCAGGTTCAAATGGAATCGAGTGCTATTGTTTCAAGTCGAATTAACAGTCGCATTTATGGATATTCATCGAATGGTGTAAAGTATGAAACCTCAAATACAATCATTCCCTCCAAAATAGTTGTAATTCCTCCCAAAACACACAAATTAGTTAAAGGGTTTAATATTGCTTTACTATACAAGGCTTGTAACTTAAAGCATTTTACAGACAGCAGTTCTATCCAGTTTAACGATTCAATATCACCGGTAGTAATACAAAACATGTTTTATTATACCAAAGGGAGTAGTTCTAAAATATTCTCTCATTTCGTGAATGAATTAAGCTTAAACCGTGTAATAAATGTCAATCAGTCTAAATTTTATAGTTTTGATTATAAGTATGATTGCAATCAAAAAGCAAGTGTTTATAAGTTCCCGTATTCAAAATTTAAGTTAGAAAATAGGTTTTATCTGGAGTACTATAAAACATATTGATATCTCAATGACGGCATAAAGTCAATTTGATAATACGTTATGAATAGAGGATTTGTAGTTATTTGCCTATACAAAAATCCCGAAAAATCGACTCTAAAAGATCATCATTGCTGATAGTCCCTGATACTTCACCTAAGTGATACAAGGCGAGTTTGAGGTCTTCGGCTAACAGGTCATTGCTAATTCTTTGTTCTATGGCTTGCTTGCACAAGAGTAGTTGCTCATTAGCCTTGCTTAGGGCCTCGTAATGTCTGTTATTGGTAAGCAATTGCTCATTAGCCCTTAATTGATTTAAAATGTCTTTTGACATCAATTCCTTCAATTCCGAAATGCCATGTTTTTTGGTCGTGGAAAGAAATAGAGTTTCAATCTGATGTTCTTGAAGCCTTTCGTGATTAATGCTTTTTTGTAATTCCAATAACTCAGTTTCAGTTAATAAATCAATTTTATTGAAACAAACTATCAATTTACTCTTTTGATGGTATTGGGCATTTACCAAATCGCGAAGTTCAGTAATGTTAAAGGTTTGTGCATCTATGAGATATAACACAATGTCTGCTTCACTTATTTTTTCTAGGGCTTTTTTAACCCCGATTTTTTCAATTACATCTTCTGTTTCCCTTATTCCTGCGGTATCAATAAGTCTGTAAAGGAGTCCATTGATATTAAAAAGTTCCTCAATAGTGTCTCTTGTTGTTCCTGCAATGTTTGAAACAATAGCCCTGTCGTCATTCAATATCGTGTTGAGTAGGGAAGATTTGCCTGCATTGGGTTTCCCAACTATTGCGGTCGGAATGCCTTTTGATATAGCATTCCCCACTTTGAAAGATTCAATCAATTGGGTTATTTCAATTCGTAATTCCTCAATTTTGTTGAGAAGGGCATCTCTTTCAGCAAATTCAACATCTTCCTCACCAAAGTCAAGCTCGAGTTCAATTAAAGAAGCAAATTTGATTAAATCGGTTCTTAATGTTTGGATTGATTTTGAAAAACCGCCTTTTAAATGTTTAAGTGCATTGCTCAATCCCTTTTCACTTTCAGCGTTTATAACATCAGCTACTGCTTCTGCTTGTGCTAAGTCGAGCTTCCCGTTTATAAAAGCTCTGAATGTAAATTCTCCAGGTGCTGCCATTCTAGCGCCTAACGAAATTAAGGATTGCAATGTTTTTTGAAGAATCAGTGGTGAACCATGGCAGTTAAGTTCAATGGTGTCTTCGCCTGTATAACTATTGGGTCCATTAAATTTTAATACCAAGCCTTCATCTATAATGTCTTCTTTTTCATAAAATCGACTCAAATGGATGGTATGAGAAGGCCAAGCATGGATTTCTTTTTTTATCAATAACTCCGTTAAATAAAAAGCTTTATTGCCAGATATTCTAATCATTCCTACTGCACCCTTTCCTGCAGGTGTAGTAATGGCAACAATGGTGTCTTCAGGGTTATATTGATGAGCAAACATGACGGTGCAAAGGTAAAAAAAATAAGCCCTGATTGTTAGTCAGGGCTTATTTAAATTATTTAAGAGTTAATTAACGGATGATTCTTACAACACCATTAAGAACTTCTTCGTCTTTGTCGATACCTTTATATCTGTATTTCAAGATATAGTAGTAGGTTCCGTCTGGACAATCAGCACCAGTATTATTTACTTTACCGTTCCAATCTTTATTTGAGTCTGTAGATTCAAATACTCTAACTCCCCATCTGTCGTAAATTACTAAATCATATTTAACATGACCGTTAATCTCGATGTTGAAGACGTTATTACCAACTAAACCTTCTTTATCAACTCCAGTGAAATTATCTGTGTTAGGAGTAAATACGTTTGGTGGACGAATAGATGCTTTAAAGTCATTGTATACTTTTTTACAAATAGTATCTGTACAACCAATAGCATTTTCAACTTCTAAACATACCCAGTATTCGCCTAGTGAGTCTCTGTAGTCTTCACAAACTTGAGGGTCATTTAATTCTTGACCATCCGTTGTTCTGTTATAGATTTTAGGGGTAGGTTTATTACCTGTAGGGTTATTTATGTTAGAACCATCATTGTAGAATGACCAGAAGTTTTTCACATTGTTTGTAGAAGTATTATTGAAACAGAATACCGGTTTGTTCGTGGAGTCAATTTGGAAGTCAGCCACTACATTACCAACATTTACTACTACACTGTCTTCGCCAGGACATATTTTAATTAGAGATGAAGCGGAATTAACGTCACCACTGAATCTTATCACATATCTACCAGGAGCGTTGTATGTTCTTTTTTGAGCAGTATCAGGTGAAATTAAAGTATCAGTACTATTGACACCGAAATTCCATTTGTAGTTAGTGTATCTACCATAAGGATGAACTTCACCATTGATAAAGACTGTGTCACCGATACACACATCGACTGGTGTGGCACTAACTTTTGAACTGTCATAGGCGGTTATTTCAATAGTAAAGTGAGCTTCTTGACCATTCGTTGTGTCCGGATATACCACAGAACATGTTTTTGTAGTATTACCTACTTTTAATTTAAAGTATTGGTATAAGAAAATAGAGTAAGTACCTGCTTTAGTGTATCTGTGACTCATTGTATCGTTAGTAGATGTAATTGTATCTGTTTGATTACCAAATACACCATC
>JBIPNH010000183.1:0-3540 GCA_044373665.1 Bacteroidia bacterium | reverse complement strand
AAAAACTTGTGGTCAGCCGAAACCAGAAACATTGGTGTTAAAGCATCAAAAGGAAGATACATTGTTTGCTTGGATAGTGACGACACCATTGAACCTAATTTTTTAACTTATTCAAGTTTGGCATTTGCTGCATATCCTAATGCTTCATGGGTATACCCTAGTGTAAGGAAATTTGGATACAGAAATAAAATAGACATAGCGCCCGATTTTTCTGCAAAAAAACTATTTATCAATAATTATTTGGTGATTACATCACCTATGAAAAGGGAGGTTTGGGAAAGCTTAGGTGGTCAAAAAAGCATTCAGTTATACAACAAAATTAAATTATTTGAGGATTGGGATTTTTGGCAAAGAGCACTTGCAAAAAAGTATTTTGGAGTGCCTATCAAAAAGGTTTTTTTCAATTACAGACAAACCCTCAAAAGCAATATTTCTCGCACTGAGGAAGAGGGAAATTTAACCACCATATTATCATACCGTCAAAACTGGAAATCTATTTTTGGAATACGTGGATCTCAAAATAACTTTAATAAAACGAACCATAAATTCAGCGAATCTGCCGGAATTTTGTCTAAAATCATTATTCTTATTTTGAGAAAAACAATTGGACGCTCTCCACTTTCTTTTCGATTAAGCGACTTTGTTAAATACCTTATTTTTCCATCCCAATTAGTAAAAAAGCGTTTAAATAAAAAAAATACTTTTACTAAGGCTCACAAAATGGCAGGCTTTAAACGTGGCTTTACGTTTAAAGATGATACTGATTTCAAAACTACGGCTCTAACCAATCGCACTGTATTGTGCACTCACTTTTGGTGGCACATTGGAGGGGCAGAAAATATCCTTTTGGATTACATGCGCGAAATTAAGAAAATGGATTTTAAACTAGTTGATGTTGTTATGGATTCTATGGGACCTGCTAGCACTATCAAAGATCGTTTTAGCGAAGTGGCTGATTTCCAATTTGAGCTTGACACTGTTGCCGATGGACCTTATCCTCGACTATTGGCTTTATGGGAACTGATAAAAAGAGAAAAACCTGCTATTATCCTCAACATGAGCAACCCTTTACTCTACTTACTTACTCCTGTAATTAAAGAAAAGTTGCCTAATGCTGTCATTTATGATTTGCTTCACTGTGAGGAGTTTGAAGACAACGGTTGGTTTGAAGCTGCTTACTTTTATCAAAAATACATAGACAAACGTGTTGTTACTAGTCATTTTTGGAAAGATGTACTGATTCAAAAGTACAACGAGAGTGCACACAAAATTGAAATTATTTACAATATGATTGATTATGATAAATTCAAAAATGAACCAATCAATCGTGATGCAAAACTCAAATCTTTTGGTATAGACCCATCTAAGAAAGTGATTGGATTTTTAGGTAGATTTCATGAACAAAAAAGACCTGATATTTTTGTTCAATTAGCAGAATCAATGCAAGGGAAAAGTGATTTTCATTTTATTATGGCCGGTGATGGACCTGAGTTAGAAAATTTACTTCCTCGAATTAAAGCTTTGCCTAATTTAACTTATGTAGGCGCAACAAAAAATCCTGAAAAAATCTTCACAGCTTTTGATGTCGCTATTTTTCCAAGTAAATTTGAGGGTTATCCTCTTGTGGGAATCGAATGTGCTCAAATTAAATTGCCAATTATTGCTGCTAATATTGTTGGTTTCAATGAAATAGTAAACAATGGTAATGCGGGCATGTTGTATGATGTTAAACAAGCGTTTGATGATGTTAATAGTATGGCAAACATCCTTTTGGAAAAATATGATGAGTTAATCCAATTAGGGGAAAATGGTCCTGCTTTCGTTGACGCATTTCACAATGAATCGTTTATTAAACAGGAAATAAAAAGGGTATTTTCTAAGGTAGGATAATGATAAAGTCTTCAAATCTTTGAATACTTGATTTGTGAGGCCATCTTTGGTACAACCCTGCTTCATTTTTCACCTTTTCTGACAGTCTAGTATTTTCCTCGGCAGTTGTTTTTGTTAGTTTGATTCCTGATACATATTCTAATAAATGATACTTGGACCATGATGTGCAAAAGGACGATAAATTTAAATCCCCTAATCTGTTTTTGATATTAGTATCGTCTTTCCAGCAATCCTCTGATTGATGTATGTAAATTTTCTTACTTTCAATACTGTCTATTTTTATTACTCTTGACATAATTAGTTGCGCTTTATTTCGGTCAACGAAATTTCTGTAGCTTTGTTCAGCCGCAATATTATGGGTAACATTGCTATGTGAAAAAACAAGTAACAACCCTATGGAAAATGTGATGGATTTAGCAATCTTAGAATTAGAGAACTTAATAACTATTAATCCAAAACCCATAACCATAAACCCAAATCCTGAGAACATTCTAGGAGTAGGCCACCATTCTTGTATAAACAAACTAATAAAATTACTGCTAATTATCATCAAAACTGAAATTATCAAACAAAAAAGGACAGCTTTTCCTTTGTTAAAATAACCTTTAGTTTCTTTAATGGAATTTAAAACCATTGTAAAAACACCCAATCCAATTAAGAGCAATGTGAGTATTTTAGTTGCAAATGGCACTAAATAACTGTCTTTATTAAATAGAATGGAATCATATAAAACCACCACTTGTTTTAATCTCTCAGGAATATCGGTCCATTGTATTAATTGCGAACGACTTAATGCACTCGTGCCTTCCATCACCATTACTGTTTTATTAACTAAAACATAAACAATAACCGCTGTTACTATACCTAGCAATTTAATAAGACCATTTGATTGCTTAAAAAATGAAAGACTTATTTTTTTATGCTGTAATGTAAATTCCAAGCATTCATAAACAATTAACAATAAACTTAGCACAATCAGTTGATTAACCACAACTTGATAAGAAGCTAAAGCCAATACAATAAAAAGAACTCCAAGTGTAAATTTCTTGGCACTGTTGCGTAATAAATACCAACCACCAAAAGCAAAGAAATACAAGAAACTAAAACCTGCATTAACAAGTAACCCAAATTTAAAAGTCATTATTTCGGCATTAAACAAATGTATAAAACCCATTGAAATCAGCAATGCAATACTTGTTTTACTTGTATCTAATTTAAACACCCTAGCTATTACAACTCCTGTAAATAGAAATTGAACAAACACTGAAAAATATGTAAATATTATTCCCTTGAAACCTCCATCTCCCAATAATTGATTAATAACAGAATACATGAAAATACCAAACCATCTGCCACTCTTTATTGAAAATCTTACGGTTCGTTCTCCCTCAATTTTATTGAAAAACAAAAAATAATCATCAAAACTAAAACTTTGTGTGTTGACAAAAGGGAAATAAGTGAACAATAGCAATGCCCCAAAAATCATCATGAATTTCGTGTCTGACTTATTAAAACGTGATGAAAAATTAAACATTTTGTACAAATCTAACTTTTTTCAACTAGTTTAAATGTTTTTTAAGTTAAAATTTGAATTTATTTGTAGGATGAAGTAATTTGCAGGAATGTTTTTAGTTTTTGCGAAAAAGTTTC
>JBIPNH010000009.1:0-42177 GCA_044373665.1 Bacteroidia bacterium | reverse complement strand
ATTTAGCACTTTCTGGCAATTCAAAAATTGTACTTACCCCAGTTGTGGCATCGGGTAATAATAAGTATTCTGGTGATTTTGAAACAGAGGTTTGGTAAATTAAATCCCCATTTCCATAAAACCCTCTATTACTCAAATTAATGGTTAAATCACCTGTTCCTTTACCTCCATACATTGGCAATTTTACTTTATCAACAAATCCTAATGAATAGTCGGGTTGAATCCTTGCAGTATTGGGAATATCAGGAAAAATACCGTCTGAAATCAAAGTTCCCGCGAATCCAAAACCAGCAATTGTAAAGTTATCTAAACTGTCAATAATAAAGGGATCGACTTGAAATTTGAATCGGTCAGCTTTGTAGGCATGGTTGTGAGTAGAAGCCCGGTCGTAAAGAATTTCTGACCCTCTTTCTGCAATAAAAATAGGATATTCTGCAAAATCTTTGAGTCCCGACTTATTATTGGGTTTATCTATCAAAATTCTACCATAAGTATTCGACAACACACTGTTTACTTTACGCAATGCGTTACTATTCATGTCGGGATAATAAATAACCATGCTGTCCATGGTGGTATTATTGATTTGAAATTGGGAATAATTAAAGAAAAAATCCTTTGAATAAAAGTCAATTCTACCTGCACGCATCATCCCTGAAAATTGTGCATTTTTATTCTTTTTTATAATAACCAATTGTTCATTAGGAACCGCTACCACATTTTGTGAATCGCTGAATGTAAACCTTCTTACACCTTCCAATTTCAGGTCGTGCGACAACATATTGTAAGTAATATTTGGACGACCTCCAATAACGCTTTGAAAACGGATTACATCGTAATCTTTGGTTCCTTGATTATTAGAAATCCAATTATAAAGTTTGTCTTTTACATAAATCGAATCATTTTCTTTGTTGTAATAAATAAAACCATCATCTGCCAAATCCATCACCAATTGTGACAAATATTCTTTTTTTGAACCAATTCCACTGGCATATTGTTGAAGATTAAAACTTCTTAATCTGTTTTCACGACAGTATTGAAACATTTTAGTAAGTGGATTCATACCCAAAGCGCCTTGTTTTTTATCAAACAAAAATTTCTTAAAAAAGCTATTGGTTTCCACATAGGCTGCCTTATCATTGGTCATCATATCAAAATCAATAAAGGGCTGTTTTTGATCCCACAACACTTGATCAACATCAATTTCAACACCATGGTAATTATCTGAAAATGGCATACGCATTAGGCCGTCTGAGCCGCGCGTTATGATTACTTTCTTTTTAACAATATCATAAGAAAATTTAACATTTGGGTGGGTAATAAAACCGGTATCAACCACTATTGAGATAGCAGCATGTTGCGACATTACTTTATTTGAATCCAAACGAAATGTTTCTGAACGCACTGTCATCATTGGTTTTCCTTTGTATAATAATTGAATACTTGATTCTCCGTCACCAAAATTTTGACTGTTAATTTTGGCTCCTTTCATTGAAAAACCGCCTAGATATTTAGCCTCAGTTCCCACGATGTCTTTGATTTCAATGCTGGGTTCATAAGCGACAAACTGAGGAAAAGGAGATGTTTTGATTAAGTCAATTGAATTACTTTGCGAAATGCGTTCAGTTAATCTACCTAAAAGTGGTTGTGATGAAATTTTAGGGTAAACCATTTGAGCCGAATCAACAATGAAACTCCCAGTATTCATGTCAATTTTGTGGTCCTTAAATGAAACATAAACTTCAGATTCAGACAAACCAACTCTTTCAAAATTAATTCTTCCTTGAGTTCCCTCCCAATTTTTTTTGTCGGGATAAAAAACACCTGATGCATTAAATATTTTAACCTTATCTAACCCTGCCTCACAGATTAAATCTAAATTCTTGAATTGAATACTTACTTTGTTTTTTTCGAATCCAAATTCAAACTGACTGCTGTTACTGTACCATCTTAACCCATTTGTTTGAACTAAAGTATTGTCTTTAAACAGTGTATTTGCTGTTTGCAGGAAAAATAAATAATCTTTAGGCTTTTTTTCCAATAATGTTTTGGTGATTTCTTGCCATTGTTTCAAAATATTAGGACTGAATTTCTTTTGAGAAAAATAGTCCAAATTCATCAGCATTAACTCTAAGTAAGGGTCACGAGCTAAGTTCTTATACATTATTTCATTCGAAATTGAGATAATAAACTTCTTTTGTTCTGGCGTATATTTTCCTGACTTCCAGTTTGTTGAAAACAAATCTGTCATTTTTTGAATGTCAGTTTTTTTGGATTCTTTCATGAATTTAGAAAACTCTTCAATAAAAACCACAGGGTCTGTATTGAAACTTGTTTGAGCTTCTATCACTATAAATGATGACCAAAAGAGAGAAAGAAATATGAGACATCTAATCATGTTGCTAAATTAACTTAGAATAATTAGATTTATTGCACAAGTTGTGCCAATATTATTTTGGCACACAAAACAAGGAAAAACCCTAGTAATCGCCGTTGATATCGGTTAATGCTTCAAAACCATTTTTGGTAATTAAAATGGTATGTTCGTATTGCGCTGAAAGTTTTCCATCAATGGTTCTCGCTGTCCATCCATCTTTACGGTCTACTTTACACTTTGGCTTGCCTGCATTTATCATTGGTTCTATGGTGAAAGTCATCCCCTCTCTTAACAAAGGACCTGAATTCTTTTTGGCTTTGTGTTCTACTTGTGGGTCTTCATGAAACTTAATACCTACGCCATGACCACAAAATTCGTAAACAACAGAATAACCGTGCTTTACAGCATGTTCATTGATTGCATAACCAATATTTCCTAAATAATTGCCTGGGTAACACTCTTTCATTGCTAAATGCAAACATTCATTGGTTACTTTCATTAATTTTTTGGCATAATCGTTAACTTCCCCAACTTCATACATTCTACAAGTATCTCCATAATAACCATCAACAATGGCAGTAACATCGACATTAACAATGTCACCAAATTTTAATGCATATTCATTCGGCACACCGTGGCAAACAACATCATTAGGAGAAATACAAGTTGCATGTTTATAGCCTTTGTAACCTTTGGTAGCTGCAACGGCACCATGTTTTTGCAAAAATTCATCGGCGAGTTTATCTAATTCAATGGTTTTAATTCCTGGTTTAATAAATTGTTCTAAATATTTAAGCGTCTCAGCGGCTAAACGACTGCTTTTGCGAATCCCCTCTATTTGTTCAGGTGATTTAATAATAATGGCCATAATTGCCACAAAGATAAGTCTTCTTTTTTAAGATTTATGGCTTAACTTACTTGTATTTATACATTAAATTGTTCTTTGAAGTAGTCGACAGAATATTTCAGCCGACTTCCATACCAACTGAACATTTCCCCATCTATCAATTTAATATTTGCCATTGGCAATATTTCTTGAAGTTGATCGATGTGTTTTTGTTTAAATGGATAAGGTTCGGAGGAAAGAAGTATCGTTTGTGGATTTAAGTTTACAATCTCTTCAACTGTTAATTCGGGATATCTTGATTTAGAAATAACATTGGCAAATCCTAAAGTTTCTAAAACATGATTGATAAAGGTATTTTGACCAACCGACATGTATGGGTCTTTCCATATAAGATACAAGCAAGATCCCAAATTTTGATGAGCTATTTGATTAAAAGATTGTTGTATTTGTCCTGAAATTAGATTCGCTTTTTCTGACACATTACATATCTCACCAATTTTATTTATCATAGAACATGCATCCTCAATTGTGTAAATATCACTTAACCAAACTGGATATTTACTTGAAAGTTGTTCTATCATTTCCCAAGTATTTTCTTCTTTATTGCCAATGATTAAATCGGGATTTAAGTCGTCAATTACTTGAAATTTTACTTTTTTGGTTCCTCCAATTTTAGTGCTATTTAAAAAATATTGTTGAGGATGAATACAAAATACTGTTTGACCTACAATTTGGTTTTGCAACCCCAAATCGTAAAGCAATTCTGTTTGCGATGGCACTAGTGAAATTATTCTTTGGGGAGATTGAGGTATTTCAACCACTCTTCCCATCATATCTGTCCATGCTTTTTTAAGCATCTTTTTAGACTTATAAATTACCTCGGTTGGCTTGTTCTCTTTCTATTGCTTCAAACAAAGCTTTGAAGTTTCCTTTACCAAAGGATTTGGCGCCTTTTCTTTGAATGATTTCGTAGAACATGGTCGGTCGGTCTTCAACAGGTTTAGTAAACAATTGAAGTAAATAACCCTCATCATCTCTGTCTACCAAAATACCTAGTTCTTTTAATGGCTCAATATCTTCTTCGATTGGTCCTACGCGATCTAATAAATCATCGTAATAACTTGTTGGCACTTGTAAAAAATCAACACCACGTGACATTAATTCTTTAACTGTTTTTACAATATCATTAGTGGCTATTGCAATATGTTGGGTTCCTTCGCCTTCATAAAACTCCAAATATTCTTCAACTTGAGATTTTCTTTTTCCTTCCGCAGGTTCATTGATTGGGAACTTAACAAATCCATTTCCGTTGCTCATTACTTTACTCATTAACGCAGAATATTCAGTGGAAATATCGTTGTCGTCGAATGAAAGGATATTTTTAAAACCCATTACATCTTCGTAAAACTTAACCCAAGGGTTCATTTGATTCCAACCCACGTTTCCTACACAATGGTCAACATACAACAATCCGGTTTCTGTTGGATTGTAGGTGCTTTCCCATTTTCTAAAACCGGGCATAAACACGCCATTGTAATTTTTTCTTTCGATAAATAAATGAACTACCTCACCATAAGTATGAATACCGCTCATTTTCACTTCGCCATTTTCATCACTAAGCGTTGTAGGTTCCATATATGGCTTTCCTCCTCTTTGAGTTGTTTGGTTGAAAGCATCATAAGCATCATCTACCATCAAAGCAAGTGTTTTAACCCCGTCTCCATGTTTTAAATGGTGCAAAGCAATTGGAGAATCAGAATGCAATGGTGTGGTAAGCATTAATCTCATTTTATTTTGGATTAACACATAACTAACTCTGTCTTTCACTCCTGTTTCAGGACCGGCATAAGCTAAACTTTGAAATCCAAAAGCTGTCTTATAAAAGTGAGCAGCTTGCTTGGCATTACCAACATATAATTCTATATAATCGGTACCGTGTAAAGGTAAAAAATCAACTTTATTGTCTGTCATAAAAATAGGAATTTAGATAAAATATTAATAGTATTTGTAACGTTCGTCAACAACATCACCCGCTTTTTTCAGCGCTTCATAAGACAATGAATAAGCTTGTTGTTTTTTCTGCATGTATAAAATATCTTGTCTTGACTTCAGTGAAGTTGGCAATTCAGGTTTTTTAATTTCATCAACAAAAAACAAATGAACTCCATTTTTGCTAATAATTGGTTTGCTTATGGTTTTTGGATTTAATCCAAATACATAACCAACTAAAGCCATATCATTACCAGTGAATTCAACCGCTGCAGCATTGAAATATAAATATTTAATAGGGTGAGCAATTGTATTTAATTTACCAGCAATTTCATCTACCGTTTTGGAAGACTTAATTGCATCATTCATTTGAGATTTTAATTTGTCAGCTTTTTTCTCATCGATTACAAGTCTAGTTAATTTTTCTTTAACCTCTTCAAAGTCGGCAGTACCTTCTTCTTTGATTTTCGCTAAACGAGCAACAATGTAGAAATTGTCCGTTACAATTACATCTGAGTAATCTCCATTTTCACGCTTGTCATTGTATGACCATCTAACCACTTCAGATGTACCTGGAATACCTGTCATTGCTTTGTCTGTAGCTTTTACATTATTAGCAACTCCTTTATTCAATTTGAATTTTTTAGTAATTACATCAAACTCGCCATCTTTACCCACAAGTTCGTTTCTTAAATCAGAAACCACTTGGTATAAACTGTCTTGAGTTGAAGACAATGGTTCAATTTTTCTTTTTACCTGTGCAATTTTTATTAATTGGTTTGATTTTGGTTGATTCAATTTTAATAAAAACAATCCATAAGGCGCTTGAACAACTGTTGCATCACCATAAGCCAATGTTTTAAGGGCTTTATTAAATTCTACAGGTTGAGTTCCTTCTCTAAACCAACCCATGTCAGTAACGGTACCAAGTTCACCCGAAAAGTTTTTCTCTTGTAAGAAAGCCATAGGATTGGCAGATGATTTAGAATCAGCTGCTAATTTTTTTGCTTTTGTAATCGCATCCAAGGTATCTTGCTTGGTTGTGCCTTTCACATATATTTCTGCTCTAAATGCAGACATGTAAAACACAGAATCTGTTTTAGTTTCTAAAACCTTAACCAAACTGTATACACCGTTTGCGTATAATGGCCCAATAATGCTATCTTTAGGTGCAGAAAACAATCTTGATTCAATTGATTTGTCATAAGAACCTCTTGATTGGAAATTAGGATCGAATGGTTCTGAACTATTAATAGCTACGTACAATGAATCATTGTCTGTAGTTCTGAATGTTGGAATTAATGCTTCAACTTCTTGTTTGATAGCCAAAGTATCTTGTAATGTTGGCAAAACACTTACCATTACATATTCTAAATCTCTGCCTTCTTTTTGTTTGAATTCAGAGGCATGCTTTTTTAAGTATGATTTTAACTCATCGTCTGTTACTTTAAAATCTTTGTCATCTAAATTACCAAAATTCAATGTAATTGATTTTCCATTTGCTTCGGCTGAACTTGCAAAGAAGTCATCTTCAGCATCCAATGAAGTAGCAAACATTGATTTACTAATCAGTGAAGTATATTTTCTAGACTTGGTTTCTAAAACGATTTGTTTAACAATCATTTCAAATTGCTCCATAGATTTTGGGTCTTTGGCTGCCACTTGATTTCTGAAGTTTATTACGTTAGAAGGATTAAAAACACCATCTTGACTGAAATATTGTTTAATAGTTGGATGTGCATTGTCAGAATATAGCAAAATAGAAGATTCTTCTAAAGTAACATCTAAACCTAATTTGTTATACTCTTTTTCTACAATGTTAGCTTGGATGAACTGATTCCATGCATACATGGATGCTTGTTCTTTCGATTCATCATTAATAGCCTGACCATTTGCTTCAAACTGAGCTAAAATTTCACGGTATTTCGTTTCAAATTCCTGAACGGTAATTCCAGTTCCGTCTATTTCACCAACTGTTTCCGGCGATGATGAAATATTGTTATTTCCTGAAAAGAAATCTGTTAATACAAATATCAAAAGGGAAACTAAGATTACAATCAAAACCCATTTAGAATTTCTTAATTTATTAATTACAGCCATATTTTTTAAAAGTTTTGCAAAATAATACTTTTATACGCTAAAAATCAAATCAAATGATTAAAAAACTAAAACTTTATTTTTACGGTGGCTATAGAAGTCTGTTTTTGATTGATTAAGGTCGTAAAAGCAATGAGTCCCTCCTCTTTGTCTGATTGGTTAAAAAGCCCCAAAGCGATGTAATCGCCCAAAAAACTGTTTTTTGATTTAAAACTTGTCCCTTCTACTTTATTGGCAAGCACTTTTTGGTCAATATTTAACTCATTAATTTTAGCTGCGTACACAGAAACTTCCGATTGCCATGTCGATACATCCCTTTTTCCTACCCCATAAAACACCAAATAGGCATTGTTATTCATGGTTTGAATAAATGGCATAAATGAACTAACCCCTTCTTCTACCTCTATCGTTTTAATATCACTCCAAGTTTGATTTCGAACATTGTAGTACAAATAATTAACTTTGGAAATTCCATTAAACTCGGAAGCCCACACTGCTACTAAATGACTATCGAGTGCTACTAAAAAAGGCATTCCGTTAGCTCTCCAAAATCCTGGGGCAGTAATGTTCCACCCATTAATATGTTCGCTAACAGTGTAAGGCAGTTCCCATTTTATCCCATCTTTAGATTGGGCCATCCACAATTGACTCTTGCCACTCCAGAGGCAATAAAGATGACCATTAATTTTGTCCATAGCCACAGTTGCTCCTTCCATTGCTGAATCACCGTCAACCGCAATCCCATTGACTTTGCTTATCACTTGTGGCGTTGAAAAATGCGCCCCATTATCGGTAGAATAGGCGTGCAAAATACGTGTTGAATCTTGGGGAGAACGACTGTCATATTTATCAAAACAGGTCCATGTTAAATGTAATGTTGAATAATTCCTTTTACTTGTATTGTTTTGAACAAAGAGCCAAGGTTTGTCCTGCATTTTTCCTAATTGATAACCAATTCCAACACTTTTTTTAACGACTTTAGAGTTGTAATCAAAAGATTGAAACACAATTCTATCAAAAGATTCAGGCCATTTTAATTTATCATTTTTTGCTAAATGAACTAAATAGACATCATCATTCACACCATTTACTAAAACAGGGTCACCATAAAAACCAAACTTAGAACTTACTTTTATCCTTTGAAATGTTTTACCTGTATCTTTACTTTTAAAAACATTATTTGTGTTGAATGCCAAAACAATTTCAGCATTATTCTTAGGATTTATGACTAAGGAAGGCTCATTACCTCCTTTAAATTGTTGATTTATTTGCACTTGACCAAACAAATTTACTGAGCCAAAAGCTAACAAGAAAAAAAACGACTTCATTGAGCAAACTTAATTTAAATAAATAAAAAAATGGTTATAATTTTGCGAAGATGCATGACATTGAACCCCATTATTCTTGGTTGCATTTGTACAACTCAGAAAATGATGAAAAATCACCCTTTTTTGAACAAATTCACAGTGAATTCGAATTCACAAATGCCGTTTATAACTTTCTGATTCATCCACAATGGGACAATTTTGGTTCAAACACCCTTTACATCAAAGTTATTTATGCAGATTACCATCAAGGTTATTGTATTATTGAGTTAATAGGCGAATGGAACGATGTTATTAACAATGACATTATGCAACTTAAGAGAGAGATTTTAGAATTAATAATACATGAAGGTATCAATAAGTTTATCCTTATTGGTGAAAACGTACTCAATTTCCATTCTTCTGACGATTCTTATTACGAAGAATGGTTTAATGACATAGAAGATGGTTGGATAAGTTTTATCAACTTTCGGCCACATGTTTTAGATGAATTTAATGCCGCAGGAATCGACTATTATGTCAATTATGGTGGTGAGTTAGATGAAATGGATTGGCGAAAATTTTCACCTTTTCAACTCTACGAAAAGGCAGAACATATTATCAATCACCGACTTCAATAAGATAAGTATTTAATTTAAAAACAATTGCACCTATTAAAACAAAGAATGCAATTGTCACAATATTGCAATATTTAAATTCACAGTACAATCTTCTTTATTTAATAATTTAACTTTGCAGTCGTAATTAATTCAAATGAATAGAAAAATACAACTCAATGTCATCATCGGACTTTTCTTTATTATCTTCTTATGTTCAGCAATCAATAATGCAAGTGGACCAGGTGGTGGTAATACCAATGCTCCTGGCGAAAGTTCTTGTGTTTCGTGCCATGGAGGTAGTTTAATAACAACTGGAACTCAATTAAACAGTTTACGATTTAAGGGTAACTTTACAGGTAGCGGATATATTCCCGACTCAACCTATAATTTAGAGGTCACTTTTAAACAATCTAGTCGTTCCAAATTTGGCTTCCAAATTACTGCATTAAATGCCGCTAACGAACCTATAGGAACCTTTACAAACACCAACAATAGAACGAGTCGCGTTACAAGGTCTATTAATTCGAGAACAAGAGAATACATTCAACATACTTCAACAGGAACCGCTTCTGTTGGAACAGATAGTACAAGATGGACTTTTGATTGGCAAGCACCTAATTCGAATGTTGGAAAAATAAAATTCTACGTGGTTGTTATGGCAACAGACAACAACAATCAAAGCAATAGTGGCGATTTGGTTTATGCTAAAACATTCGAAGTCAACCCATCTAGTTTACTTCCTAAAGCAACTGCAAGCACTAATACCTCTCCTCTTTGTAACAATGCCGATGTCCAGTTAAACGGGGCAGGAACAAATTCAACTAATAGCTATTCATGGAGAATTGTGAATGGTTCTCCAACAACAAGTAATGTACAAAACCCAATAGTTAC
The DNA here is from genome assembly GCA_044373665.1 of Bacteroidia bacterium. Taxonomy (GTDB): domain Bacteria; phylum Bacteroidota; class Bacteroidia; order NS11-12g; family UBA955; genus JABMMZ01. Next base: position 32,055 of record JBIPNH010000009.1, on the reverse strand, counting down.
TTGGGGTTCATCTGGACAAAGAATTGCAATATTAACAGTGAGAAACAACAAAGGAATTAGTTTCCCTGACACCTTACGTCTTAATTTATCATCCTCACCTAATGTTTCAATTACCAATGGAACTTCGGCCTCTATCTGTAAAGGTGACTCTATTATTCTTGCAGCAAATGCCATAGCAAATACAACTTATTCATGGACACCCAATGTTTCAACAGGTCGAACAAAAATAGTGAAAGATTCTGGGAATTACAGAGTAAGGGCAACGATTACAACTACAGGATGTAGTTCCAACAGTGCCCCTTTTAGAGTCAATTTAAATCGAAGCGCTTCCGGTGTATTGAGTAACAAATCCAATGATACTAATTATTGCGACTTTATAGTTGATAGTTTTTTTGTTACAGGTCAAAACATTGACAGTGTTTATTGGTATGTCAACGGTACTTTACATTCTAAAACCAAAGGGAATGGAGAACGTATTTCGTCCAATCAAAATTGCACAATCCAAGCCAGAATGAAGAGTGTGGATGGATGCCTGAGTGGCTTTGTAAATACTTTGAACTTAAAGATAAGCCCAAATCAAACATTGTTTGGACTTAGTATTCAAAAAACCACTTCTTCAGCTATAATAACCTTAAGAAAAAATAGTTTTATTACTAAATATGCTTTTATTGTGACTCCAAATATGAGGGATATTGTTTCTCAGACAGACACATCAATACACTTTACCAACTTAAATCCAAATGCTTGGTATCGTGTAAGTATTATAATATATCAAAACACCGTTTGTAACTTCAATCAAGAAACAGTTGATTTTCTTACCAATGACTGTTCTGACCTAAGCTATACAACGAATTATAAAAACCGCGTTTGTAAGGGTGATTCTATCCAATTTAATATTAACAAATTATACAATTCTAGATACAGTATTTCCTTTAATAACTTAAATTACAGCACTGATACAGTTTTCAAAATAAAAGCAACACAATCGGATTCAATTAAAATTTCAATCATTGATAGTTCTAAATTAAATTGTTCTCCAATTCAAGAAACACTCCATTACACTGTTGATACTATCGACAATGAGGGTGTGGGAACTGCAAAAAACTTGTCCATCTGCAACAATGAATACACTTTTAGTTCGCCATCAATTTACTCAAATTATCAGTTCTTTAAAAATGGCACTCTTATTAGTTCGGGCACTTCACCTTCATACAAGTATACCAATTTGGCTAATGGCGATCAGCTTGTTTTAACGGTTAGCAATCAATCTTGTCAAAAAACGTATGCGCCTTTAATTGTGAAAACATTTGACTTACCTAATGCCGACTTCACTGTTGATAAAAACTGGTTCAATTATACTTTTGAAGCCGTTGAGAAGTCGCTTAACAAATACGAATGGCAAGTGGATACTTCCAAAACTATTGGAAATGCAACTTTAGTCAAATCGCTTCTTGCCTATTCGGGTAAGTCATTAGTGGTGCAACTAAAAACTCAAAACAGCACAGGTTGTGTAGATTCAAGTTCTCAAAATTTAACAATTCCAGACTTTAGTCAGATAAGCAGTAATAACAAATCCAAAATCAATGTTAACCCCAATCCTTTTTACAATCAATTACGTTTAACCAACATCAATTCAGATTCGAAAATAACTGTCTTTAATTTACACGGACAAATTGTGTTTGAATGCCTTTATGTTGAAGAAAATCAATTAGAGATTAATACCAACAATTGGAAAAGCGGCATTTATTTGATTAAGATTTCTGACCAAAATGAACTCCTTCATTTCAAAGTAGTTAAGCAGTAGTTTATTTTTTTTATAATAATTCAAATAGATATTCCTACTTTTGGAATCATCTTTTGATTGTATGATTAACAAACTAAAAAAAGGGACCTCCAAAATAAAACATCGGTTTTCCAGCAAAACAGGATTACCGCCAGAGAGTTTGGTTTATGTGGGTCAAGACAGGAACCATCCTATCGAAGTTAAGTTAATCACCTATCAAAAAGACCATTTTGATGAAAAAACAATTGCTTCTATCAATGAGTTATCCAACTATAAAACAAAATTAGACAACCAATGGATTTCTGTTAATGGGGTTCATAGTTCAGATAAAATAGCTGAAATATGTGCCGTTTTTGACATCCATCCTCTGATACAAGAAGACATATTAAACACCCAACAAAGAACAAAAATTGAGGAATTTGACGAGTATTTTTTCATCACTTTCAAGTATTTATATCTTGGAAAAGAAACCAACCAATTAGAAAGCGAACAAATCAGTTTAATTATTGGCAAAAACTACTTGATTTCATTTCAAGAGAGAGATATTGATTTTTTCAAAGACATCAAAGACCGCCTTTTGGAATCAATAGGTTCTATTAGACAAAGAAAAACGGACTATTTACTATATAAAATATTAGATACGGTGGTTGACCATTATTTTATATTGATTGACCATTTCAGTGATATTTCTGAAGAGATTGAAATTGAAATTACACATAAACCAACACAAAAAACTTCATTAAAAATTCAAGAACTCAAAAAAAGCTTAATGTTAGTTGGCAAAAACATACAACCTATGAGGGACATGCTCAACAAAATAATATCAGGAAACAATGATTTATTTGAGACAAAAAATGTTAATTATTTCAAAGACATTTACGACCATGCTTATTTAGTTTCAGAAAATATCGAAAATCAAAAGAGTTTATTGAGCGACTTAATGAACATTTATTTATCGAGTATGAGTAATCGACTCAATCAGGTTATGAAAGTATTAACCATCATAAGCACTATCTTTATGCCTCTTAGTTTTTTAACAGGTGTTTTTGGAATGAATTTTGGCTATTTTCCAGGCTTAAACAACCCCAATGCCTACTATTACTTTTGGGGTTTAACGGTCACAGTTGTTCTTGTAATGCTCTATTACTTTAAACGCAAAAACTGGTTTTAATCAACGTTTGTTTCTTTTATAAATCATTTATTTATAAAGATTAAATCCATAACACCGAGGGCGAACATACAATCATGCGATGAAGTGAAAGCGAATTCTTTTTTTTAATATTGACTAAATCAAGTTATTATGTAACTTTGTAATAATAAAATTAAACAATTAAAGTTTTATTAGATAGAGATAACAAAAGATATGGCACAAGATCTACGATGGAAACAACGATTTGAAAATTTTGAAAGGGCTATAAAACTATTACAAGAAGTGCCTGAATTGGACATTAAAAAACTTTCTTTATTAGAAAAAGAAGGCATTATCCAAAGATTTGAATTCACATTAGAACTTGCTTGGAAAACATTAATAGACAAGATGGAGTTTGATGGATTGATTATTGATAAAATATCGCCTAAAATGGTTTTAAAAGAAGCCTTTCAAACTAAATATATCAACAACATAGAACCTTGGCTCGAGATGATTGATGATCGAAATCTATTAAGTCATACCTATGATTTTAAGATTATTGAAGCTATTATTCCAGATATTCAATTAAAATACACCCCGCTTTTATCTGACTTATATTCATCCTTACTTGATTCACAACAATGAATTCTTTTGGCATAAACGAATTATCAATTAATATTCTTAAAAACATTTTTTCAAAATACGAAAACATAAAAGAAGTTAATTTATATGGCTCTCGTGCAAAAGGGAACCACCACGACAGAAGTGACGTTGATTTGGTAATTTGTAACAGTAATATTGACAGACAACTTTTAGGTAATTTGATTTTAGAGATAAATAATAGTAACTTTCAATATATGGTAGATATTCAGGTTTTTGAAAATCTAAAAAACGAAAAACTTATTGAACATATCAATCGAGTTGGAAAAGTATTTTACAAAAAAGAAAACTAACTCTTTTTTTTCCCATATAAACTCTCCACCTCTCGCATACATTTTGTATGTTTTGTTTACCTTTGTTGGTGTTATCAATCTTCGGGTCTGCCCAACATTTTATCATTCACAGGGGTATTTGCTGGTACTTCATCGTCTGTAGGTTTAACAGGCAATTGTTCCAAAGGCATGTTTTCCAAATCTGGCTGACCGGCATCTACCCAACATGAGTACCATAAGGTTCCTAACAACTGAATAGAGGCTTTCATTCTTTGTTCAACCATATTGCCCAATGCTTGGTGATACGATTCTGAAAATGATTTAGAATAAACACGTAAAACTTGGTTCCCTCTCGTTTCAAAAGAATACTTCTGATCCTCATCAAACAAAAGTGAAACCCTTTTTTCAACTCTTAAAACACTGTCTACTAATCCAAAACTTTCCTCATAAGCTTTCCAAATTCTAAGCTTAGGGTTTTCATCATATTGAGCCAAACCAGTCATGAAATCATACGACTCGTTGAACAATTCAGGTAAGCGACTTTCCCAAAGTGCATGAATACCTACTTGATTGGTTTTTTGACCATTGTAATTGGAAGAAGCATGTAATGGCACATGGCAATCGGCGACATAATGTCCTAAATCTGCACTGTACTTTAGTATTTTTACAATGTCTTTAGCTTTAAAAGCCTCCGTTAGTCGCCACATCATTGTTTGAATATGCCATGGAACAATTCCATGTGCAAGAACAGTATCTTCGGAATACTTTAACACTGCATCTTTATATTTTTGTGGAATGGTATCTATGGGCAAACAACATTCATAAAAATCGCCATCAAGAAAATGCCGACAAGCTTCTTCTTTTATCATGTAGCGTCTGCTGTCTGCATCTACCGCATGGGTTCTTATATAATCTACATGGTATTTGTAAAACCCAAACAACGGTTTAGGCAGCGTATAAACTGCAATTTCATTGATTTTTCGATGTCCGTAAAACCCCCAAGCGTTTACTTTATTTGAAGTAATAATACAAACAAAAAGGCATACGAATGTGAGTTTATTTAGCAAGGAGTGTTTCTATGGTTTTGGGTAAATGAATAAATTCAAGTTCATGAATTTTTGACTCAATTTGATTTATATCATCATTGGGTTCAATGCTAAACTTAGCTTGACATAAAATTTCACCTTTGTCATATTCTTTGTTCACCTTATGAATTGTTATTCCAGTTTCCGTTTCATGCGCTTCTAAAACCGCTTGATGGACATTTCTACCATACATTCCTTTTCCGCCAAACTTGGGCAATAATGAAGGGTGTAAATTGATGATTTTACCATCAAATTGTTCTATAAATGAGGAAGGCACCAACCATAAAAAACCAGCCAAAACAATAAGATCGGGTTTATAAATCTTAACCCAATCAATCACTTGATTCGTTTCGTAAAAATCGCTTTTATTAAATCTTTGAACAGCAACACGATTGTCAATGGCTTTAGCTATAACGCCTGCATTTTTGTTATTTGTAAAAACAGAATTAACAACAGCCGTTTCGCTTGAGTTAAAATAATGAATTAAATTCAATGCGTTTGATCCACTTCCAGAAGCAAAAACAACGATATTTTTTTTTGGCATTACTTTATACTTTTGGCTATGGATTCAATAAATCTCAAATCACGTTCCTTGGTATTTAAACTAGGTTTGTACACAAATCCTTCAAACACAAACAAACGATTTTTCTCGGGCATGTGAATAACATAACGAATAAACGGTCCCGCTTGACTTAACCCTTTTATCGTCCACCAACCTCTAATTTTCACTGCGTATCTGCCTTTAATATTTTCTACTGTTTTAAAACGGGGAGGATAATATTCACTTTCGGTTGTTCCCATGTAGGTTCCTGGCAATTCTCCTGCAATGAGATACTTACAAACACTGTCTCTTGCTGAAATAATGGAAGCGTAAGAAAAATCAGAAGTGTCTTTGTAAGGATATGAATGAACTAACAGTCCGATGTTTTTGGGCGTTTCTCCTTCAATTGCATCAAATTGGAACCAAAATACATCTTCTTTTACTTTTTTAAGTTGGAAAATCCCCGGAACTTGAACTATCATTCCATGGGCTAACATAATTTGCTTTTGATACTTGGTTATATTTGAGGTATCCTTATACATTTTATCATGCTGGTCTTGAATTTCAAAATCCATTAAAGCACTTAAAATCTCTTTTTTTACTTTTAAAAATTTGGTATTTAAATCTTGTCTATTCTTCCCAAATAAGTAAACAACATGTTGGTGTTTGGCAAACAAATCTTTTTTATTCATCAACACAGGTGCGGTGTCGTTCATTAGTTTCTGAATTGTTTTTTCGGTAAAGGGTTTTAGGATTTCTTGCATTGATTCCAAATTACTCTCATTAACCAAAACCAAAACAGATTTGTGATTAAAAAAGAAACGGTTAAAGTCATAAGGTTCCGGTTTAACAATTTCAAAATAAGGTTCTCCATTCGGTAAGTGCGGCACAGGACTCAAGAACAAATCTTCGATACTGTTATTCATCACCTTGTGTGTTTCAGCGTCAGAAACAACCACCAAACTTCCAAGTTTACCAACAGAATCAGGCAATTCATTTTGTTGTTTACGAGAACAAGACACTAAAAGTAAAACACTCAGTGCAACATAAATTTTTGAATACATTTTATATAGAATTATTTAAATACAATTTTATTAATTTCCCTTTTTCAATTGGTGTTAATGGCGTTTCAATGCCATTTTCAATACAAGTTTTGTCGATATCAAACTCCTTAAAACGGCTACATAAGTCTTGGATAGACTCATTAATATTTTCTGTTAAGTAATAAAGAAATGTAGTTGATTCATTGACTTTAATAGGCAGAATTTCGTGGGAAGTTTTAATAATTCTTAATTTTCTACCTACGCTTACTTTGCTTGATTTTAAGCGGTTCCAATTTTTTATTTGAGACACACTTACACCGTATTTTTCAGCTATAATTGGTAAATTTTGACCTTTTTTAACAGAATGAAACACTGTTTCGGTTTTGTTTTGAATATATTTTTTAGGAGAAAATGACTGTGTAACAATATTATAAATACTGTCTTGCCATTCTGCCAACTTCATGGCTTTGTTGTATGGTAATACCACATTTTTGGCGGCCATTGTAGAGGGAATTAAACCGCTGGTGTATGTATTGTTCCACTCTTGTCTTTCAAATTCATTGAGTTCAACCACCGCACAAATGTATTTCATGTCCACCTCACAACACATTACAACGGGAACAAGTGTTTCGTGTTCTTTGAGCAAATGGCTGTTTTCTTCAGACTCTGGTGGAGAAAAAGTCATTAAGAACGCTGTCGCCAAGAACTTGGGCACATACTGTTGGGTTTCTTTAGGAAGATATGGTTTAATTTCCCAAAAGGTTTTTTTACCCCCTGAGCGTCTAATGGCTTTGTTGACATTACCGGGACCACCATTGTAGGCAGACAATGCTAACAACCAATCGCCATATAAATTATACATACTTAAGAGATAATCGCATGCTTTTTCTGTACTTTTATACAAATCTTTGCGTTCGTCAACTTCACTGTTAATGGTTAAATCCATCATTCTACCTGTAGCAGGCATAAATTGCCACAAACCAGTAGCACCACACCAACTTACTGCATTTGCACTTAATAAAGATTCAACGATAGACAAATATTTAATTTCATCGGGCATCCCTTTTCGGTCGAGCACTTCTTCAAAAACTCTGAAATAAACATTCTTCTTACTTTGTGCTTTTTTCAAAAACGAACTCGATGGATGTTTCATGTAATGCATTTGAGTTCTAACAGTTTCGTCAAATTTAAACGATATTGTAGTACCCAAAGTGCTTACCATTTCATTGAATTTACTTTCAGTTAAAGTAAGCACTTCATCTGTAGTCAAGCCAACTTGCGGTTTAGTCAATGTTTGAGACATAAACACATGAGTTAAACTATCGATTCTATAAATAGAATTTTTTTGCGCATAAATGGACGCTTGTGTACTCAATAAAAAGAGAATAAAGCTAAGTAACAATCGTTTGATGAACATGGTGTTGCAAATCTAAAGTAAGGAAACGCAAATAACAACAAAATATTATTGACCATTGAATTGTTTTATCCATTTTTATTCCTAATTTTGCTCATACTGAATACTTTATCAGACATTCACCAATGAGCGATAATAAAAAAGGGATTATTACATTCAACGACATTGCAAAAGAAGCTTATGCCATGCATCCATTAGAAAAGGCAGCGCCTCTTAAACAAAAGGATCAAAAATTATTTATTGGCATACCTAAGGAAACTACTTCTCAGGAAAACAGAGTTCCTTTATCTCCTTCTGCTGTTGAATTTTTAGTTCAAAATGGCCATCAAATCATTATTGAATCTAAAGCGGGTGAGGCCAGTCATTTTTCTGACCAAAAATTCAGTGAAGCTGGTGCTACAATCATTCAATCTCACGAAGAAATTTTTAACGCAGATATCATCTTAAAAATTGAACCTCCTACGGCTTCTGAAATTGAGTTGATGAAACCCGATCAATTGTTAATCTCTGCCTTGCAACTCGACCAAATGGATCCTATCAATTTGAATAGGATGTTATTAAAGAGAATAAATGCCATAGCATACGAATTTCTTCAAGATGATTCTGGTTTTTTCCCAATTATCAGAGCGATGAGTGAATTGGCCGGTCATGCTTCAATCCTTTTGGCTAGTGAATATTTAAACAATGCAAACATTGGAAAAGGTGAACTAATTGGCGGTTTTACTGGCATTCCTCCAACACAAATAGTTATTATAGGTGCAGGCGCTGTGGGTGAATATGCTTGTAAAGCAGCTTTGGGATTAGGCGCTAATGTTAAAATATTTGACAACGAATTGTACCGTTTAAGAAGACTTCAAGACAACATAGGTTCTAAAGTTTTTACTTCCACTATCCAACCCAATATTTTAGCCGAGGCACTTAGAACATGTGATGTTGCCATTGGTGCTTTAAGAGGCGAACAAGGCAGAAGTCCTGTAGTAGTGAGTGAAAAAATGGTTGCTAAAATGAAGCCAAACAGCATTATTATTGATGTAAGTATTGACCAAGGTGGTGTTTTTGAGACTTCAGAAATCACCAATCACAAACGTCCTATTTTCAAAAAACACGAGGTAATACATTATTGCGTTCCTAATATCACAGCACGTGTGTCTAGAACTGCAAGCTATGCTTTGAGTAATATTTTCACCCCACTATTGAATGACATTTCAAATTATGGAGGTTTCCATGATGTAATTAAAATTGCACCTGGATTCAGAAACGGCGTTTACCTTTACAAAGGACAATTGGTGAATGAATCTTTGTCCAAAAAATTCAATATGCCCTTCAAGGACATAAACCTATTGCTTAATATTTACTAAATTTATTCGTGCAATCCCAATAAATTGTCTAAATAATTAACCATTAGCTCAAACTCTTCTTTTCCCATCAAAGACTTATAGTTTTCGGTTAAGCGATGTAGGGTTTTTCTGACTTCGATAGCCATTCTTTTACCCTTAGCCGACAACAAAATAATTGAAGAACGTCGGTCCAACTTGTTTATTTGAGTTTTTATTAACCCTTCTGCAATCATTTCATGAATTAATTTACTGGCTGCTTGCTTACTTATTCCCAAAGCATCAGCAATTAAAACAGTGGTGCTACCCTCTTTAAACAAGAATAAAAAGACAGGCAAATAAGTCGATTTAAACGATTTAATACCTTTAAAATGTATTTCTGCCTCAATTTGAGACTCCAAAATTCGTTTTAGCTTAAATACTAATACGAATAAACTATTAAAGTTTAAATTAGGATTTTGAGGACGAGGCATTGATGGTTTTACGCATTCATTATGGCTTCAATTTCATCAACCTCTAACGGCATATTGATTGCATCCATCAAATCAAACGGACCATTTTCTGTAATTAAAATATTGTTTTCCAAACGGATTCCAATGCCTTCACTTTGGATATAAATCCCTGGTTCGCAGGTAAATAAATGTCCAGCCTGCATAGGTTCGTAGCGCATTCCTACATCGTGAACATCTATTCCTAAAAAATGACTTGTGCCATGCATGAAATATTTTTTGTAAGCAGGCCAATCTGCTGATTCATTTTTAATTTCGTCCATAGTCAATAAACCTAAATCAACCAATTCCTTTTCCATCAACTCTTTTCCTACAATTTGATGATAATCCATTAACATGGTTCCCGGTTTAAGTAATTTGGTTGCTTCGCGCATTACTCTTAAAACTGCATTATACACATCTTTTTGCCTTTGGGTGAATTTACCATTCACAGGTATAACCCTTGTCATGTCACTGGCATAATTGGCATAATCAACACCACAGTCAACCAACAATAAGTCTCCGTCTTTGCATGGCTTATTATTTTCTATGTAATGCAGCACACAAGCACTTGCACCACTCGCAACAATCGGATGAAATGAATGTCCTATTGCCGCATTTCTAATGTATTCGTGAATCAATTCTGCTTCAACTTCATACTCCATAACGCCAGGTTTTACAAATTTCAACAATCGTTCGAAGCCTTTTTTTGAGATACTTATTGCATGCTTTATCAAATCCATTTCAATGTCAGATTTAACACTTCTCAATCTTTGTAGGATTGGTGCTGCACGTTCGAAATGATGCAAAGGAAAATGGGTTTTCATTTCTTTAGCAAAATCTAAATCGCTGTAAGGTGATTTGAAAGAAAATCGGTCATTTTCGTTTAAGTTTAAATAAATGTTTGTGGCATAATTAACTTTTGAACGAATGGTATTCCAAAAACCATCATTCCAATAAATATGTTTAATTCCAGAGGTTTGTGTGGCTTCTTCCTTGGTATATTTATGACCATCCCACACGGCAATGGTTGCGTTAGTTTGTTTCAAAAACAAGCACTCTCTGAAAGCTGCATCGGGACAGTTGGGATACAAAACTAAAAATGAATCCTCTTGGTCGATTCCTGACAACCAAAACAAATCTGAGTTTTGTTTAAAATCCAAAGAGGCGTCCCCATTTTTTACAAATTCATAATTACTCCTAAAAATAGCAATACTATTAGGCTTCATCTTTTGAATAAATCTTTGACGATTGTTAATGAATAATTGAGAATTAATTGCTTGATATTTCATATTGATTGAGATGCGAAAATAATTTTTTTATTTGAGCATTTCACTACAAAAACAATAATATTCGCTTTTTTAAGTTATTATTGAAATATAAACAAACCTTAAATGAGACAAACCTTACTTCTTTTACTTTCCATCCCTACCCTTTTATTCAGCCAATCAAACACCCTGTGCTCGGTTAACGAAGAAGACATGGGCACTTGGGCTTTTATGCAACACAGTCAGTTTTCTGAAAAAATCATTCAATCTATTAATATAAGAAGTGTACAGATTTATGAAACTGAAAAAATAAAAATGAGTGAGAAAAAAACGAGTGAGAAACTCTATAATCTAGTTACCGTATTTATACAAACAGACATGAACAATCCTGAAATTGGCAAAGATTCGGTCATGGGATTTTTTAAGGAAGAATTCATTAAATCTTTTAAAACTAGTAAAGATTTTTTTGATTTTAATACCGATGGTTTTAAGTGGATGCTTTCAAAAAAAGAGGTTTACAAATTTTGCACCCCTGATCAATTACTTTATATTGACCGATACAGTTTCAACAATACTATTCATATTGATTCTATTCCAAGCAAAAGCAAAACCTTGATAAACAACATCAATCAAAATTTAGTTTCGTTGTGCCGAAATGGTATGCTTACTGTTTTTCCAAACGATTCGATGCTTTCTCCAATTTCAAAAGAAAAACTTAAGAAACATGGAAAGTATGAAACCGCTATTGCTGTTCAAATAAATGAAGACGATTGGCTTGATTCTATTATAGAAGTTGATGCCACCATGTTTGACAAAAACATGACTTCTAATTTCTTTTACAATTTACAATACAGTAATTATCAGTTTTCAATAAAAAGCATAAGCCCTTCGGCAGTTTACACGATAGCCAATCATGAAATACCTGCAATGCCTGTAGGCTATTTAAAATACGGTGAAGTTCTTACTTCATTGAAAAGTGATAGCGAATTAATAAACAGTTTAATTGTATTTACCACTTGTTTAAAATCTTCGCACTTTCAATTAGACAGGGAAGAGTACAAAAATTATTTTACAAAAAAAGCAGGAAACTAAAACAAGCCATTTAATTCGGCTTCTATTTTGTTGATTACCTGATTGGCATCATCAGTATCGTTAGCAAAATCGATTTCATCGATGTCTAAAATCAAAACTTTACCTTGGTTATAGGTACTAATCCAAGCTTCGTAACGTTCATTTAATCGTTTTAAATAATCCAATCTGATGCTGTCTTCGTAATCTCTACCTCTCAACTGTATTTGTTTAACCAAAGTAGGAATAGATCCTCTTAAATATATCAACAAATCAGGCGCTTTAATCATTTGATTTAATGATTCGAACAATGCCATGTAATTTTCATAATCTCTAGTAGACATCAATCCCATTGCATGAAGATTGGGCGCAAATATTCTAGCATCCTCATAGATTGTTCTGTCTTGAATGACCGTTTTATCGTTACTTCTTATTTTTTTAACATTGTTAAATCTGATGTTTAAGAAATAAACTTGAAGGTTAAAACTCCATCTTTGCATATCATCGTAAAAATCGGTGATATAAGGATTATCGTCCATATCTTCCAATTGCACTTCCCAACCGTAATGTTTGGATAATAAATTGGCCAAAGTAGTTTTTCCGCTTCCTATATTTCCCGCTACAGCAATATGTTTTATGTTATTATTAGTTTTCGACATTTCAACTGCAAACATATTGAAATAATTGAAAATAAATTATTCCATCTTCAAATTGTGGAAATGTTTCGGTATTTTAATATTAATACAAACTAAATGAGAACTTTAAATAGATTTAGTAGTTTTGTGTTGATTGATTTGATATAAAAACAACCAAACTAAACTTATCATTGATAAAAACACTCCCAAATTCATTAAAAACCAATCCATTAAATGAAAAACTAAGATGCCTATTACAAACCATTTATCATATTTCCTGGTCCAAAAGCCTATAAAAAAGCTCAATTGCAATAACATAGATGTTCCAAAAAACAGCAATCCAACAAATGGATGTTGGATTATCCATTGACTTATTATTGTTCGTAATGCATTAGGATTGAAATAAAAATAAGCGGCATGTTGATTGGACAATACCGCTGAAAAACTTTCCATTGACAGCCAAGCACCGTGGTATAATTTAAAAAATCCTGCTGTAAAATAAGTTAAGCAAGCTAAATTTCGGGCTAACATAAAAGCAGGAACAAAATGCTTTGGTTTAACCCAAAATGGCAAAAGAGCAAAATGCAATGCAAATAAATGGTGTGCATGATATCCCATTTTTGTATTCAACAACACTTGGTAAACCAATAATAAAATGGCTGTTATTCGAACAAAAAATAGATTTTTATAAAAAACCAAACTCGCCAACAACGATAAAACTAACAAACCATCAAACAAAAGAGCGGAATTGCTATTGTTTAACACCAACTTAGAAATCCAAAGACTATCCAACAAATAATAAATTGGGTCGGCTGCTTTGTAATTAAATGGCGAGTCCCAAATATGGTGAATCATTAATCCAGAATACCAAAACCACAAGATCAAAAGAGTAATAAAAGCCAATACAATTGACCTGTAAAACGCTATGGAAAAGGCATTAATTGTTGATTTCAACATCTTCAAAACTGATTAATTTCCCTTCACTAAAATAGCATTTTTTTACTGTAAAATAGTCAAAAGAGGGCACCTGAATATGATTATTGATGCAATATTGATAGTACCATTTTTTAAATTCTTGCAATTTACCACAATCATTAGTGGCAGGTAAATATAGTTTTTTGGCTTTATCAAATTGTGGATTGCAAAAGCTTGAATTGCCCAAAATCTCATACCTAGTTGTTACTATTTCATGCATTAAAAACGCCTTACCTTTCGAATTGTAAATATCAATAGGTTGATTGGTTAATTGATTAAAAGGCAAATTTTGAGAATAGGTTTTTTGTTTAACAGCTGCTTGACTGTACAAAGAAAAATAGCCTAAAGGTGTTATTTCAGTTTTAACTAAAAACTGAAATAAATAGACCAAAATCACCAATCCATTGATATAAAAAAACAAAGGATACTTGTGTTTAAAAACCCTTATATCTGTAATTATTCTTTGAATCAAACTTAATTCAAATTTAGTAGAACTTTTTAATCCCAATCAGTTCACGAACCGATTGCATGGTTTTATTGGCACTTTCATTTGCTTTCTCTGCGCCCATTTTAGCCACTTTTTTTATCAATTGGTCATTATTTAAGGTTTCATTAATTAAAGCCCTTTTAGGTGCTACAAACAATTCCATATCGGCAGCCAACTGCTTTTTCATATCCCCAAATCGGATTGATCCTTGGTAAAATTCATCTTCAAAAAAACTGAAAGTAGATGACTCTGAAACCAATTTCATTAAATCAAATAAATTTTGAATCGCAACCGGCTTGGCACTCCCCTTTTCACTTGGCCCTTCAACCGTGGTTGTAACCGCTTTCATTATTTTTTTATTTAATACCGTTTCATCTTCGCCCAAATAGATACAATCTGATTCGCCTGCACTTTTGCTCATTTTACCTTGGCCCGATAAACCGGGCACTTTAACTAGTTCACCAGAAAAACCTATAGCCTGAGGTTCAGGGAAAAAATCATTCCCATACAAACGATTAAAACGATTTCCAAAAGTTCTTGCCATTTCCAAATGTTGTTCTTGGTCTTTCCCTACAGGCACTTTCTGACCTTTATGAATTAAGATATCTGCGGCCATTAAGACAGGATAAGTCAGTAATCCTGCATTAATATTTTGGGGTTGATTCCTAATTTTCTCTTTAAAAGAAGCCACTCTTTCTAATTCACCTAAATAGGCATTCATATTAAAATAGAGATATAATTCGGCGGTTTGCGGCAAATCACTTTGAAGGTAAAGCGTACATTTTTCTGGATCTAAACCTAAAGCAATGTATTCTGCCAAAACTCTTTTAACAGATTGGTGTAAGTCAGAAGGTGTTGGGTGGGTTGTTAATGAGTGATAATCAGCAATAAAGAAATAACAATCGTAAGAATGTTGCATTTCAATAAAATTCTTAACAGCTCCAAAGTAATTCCCTAGATGAAGTTTACCTGTTGGTCTAATACCACTTACTACTTTTTCCATTTGTAATGGCAAAAATAAGGAAATACAATAAAAAACATAGCGTTACTTATTCGCATGTCTTTTATGTAAAATTCACTGAATCTTTATTTGTTTTATTGTCAATAGAATAATATTTTTGTTTATCAATCAGCACTAATGAAAGCCGTTATACCCGTTGCAGGAATTGGGACTCGTTTGCGTCCCCACACCCATACTCAACCCAAATCATTGATTCCGGTGGCAGGAAAACCTATTTTAGCCCATATAGTTGACCAATTGGTGGAAGCTGGAATAAATGAATTTATATTTATCATTGGCTATTTAGGAGATAAAATTGAAGAATATATTACAACAAACTATCCTACTATTCAATCACAATTTGTCATTCAAACCACAGGAAAAGGAACAGGACATGCAATATGGCTGGCCAAAGATGCAATAGCAAACAATGAAATGTTAATTGTATTTGGAGACACTATTTGTGAGTTGAATTGGCAAGAACTATTAAACAGTGAACATTCCATTTTAGGTGTTAAAAAGGTAGAAGACCCTCGTCAGTTTGGCGTTGCAGAAACGGATTCTAATGGAATTATTACTCGATTAGTTGAAAAGCCAACGATACCAAAATCAAATTTGGCATTAGTAGGTATTTACAAAATTAAAGAAACCAAAGAGTTAATGGAGTGTATCCACTATAATATTCAAAACAATATTAAAACACACAATGAATTTCACTTAACAGATGCAATGATGTGTATGGTGGCAAAAGGAACTACTTTTAAAACGTACAACGTAAACTTATGGTTCGACTGTGGTAAAAAAGATATTTTGTTGCAAACAAATGAACTCTTACTCAAAAGAGGATTAAATAAAGATTTCCGTGAATCAAATCTAAACAATTCCATAATCATAGAACCTGTTTTTATTGGCAAAAACTGCAAAATAAGCAACAGTATAATTGGTCCTAATGTTAGCATAGGAGAAAATGCGAGTATTGATTATTCTATAATTAAAGAGTCTATCATTGGCCCCTTTGCCGAACTCAAAAATGCCGTTTTAAGTCAATCGTTAATAGGCAATGACGCCTCTCTTCATGGTACAGTTCACAGCATGAACTTGGGAGATAGTGCAGAAATAAACTTTAACTAAAATTGTTTAAAATTCAATTTACCCATGGCGTAAAATTAATGTTAATTGCAAGTATTTCCTTTGCTTGGATGAATGCTTGTGTTAAATACATTGATCACATTCCTGTTGTTGAAATTATATTAATTAGGGCTCTAGTCACACTTATTATAAGTTACATTACGTTAAGAAAAAAAGGGGTTAATCCATGGGGAAATCATCATAAATTCTTAATTGCTAGGGGCATTTTTGGTGCTTTAGGGTTGTTGTGTTATTTTTATACTTTGCAACAAATGGCGCTCGCTAATGCTATCGTTATACATTATTTGAGCCCATTATTCACAACAGTAATTGCCCTGTTATTTCTTAAAGAATCTGTAAGGATTATTCAATGGATTTCATTTGCAATTTCTATTTCAGGCGTTCTTATGGTAAAAGGATTTTCGAATGTTACAACTTTTGATTTTGCTATTGGGGTTGCAGGTGCTTTTTTTACAGGTTTGGCTTATAATGCCATTAGAAACATGAAGGGAAAAGAGGATGCAGATGTTATTATTTTTTATCAACCGTTAATTGCACTCCCTTTTATTATTTTGATTATGCTTTTTCTGCCCTATCAAATCGTTATTCCAAATGCTTTGGATTGGGTGTTTTTGATAGGAACAGGCATTTTTACGCAAATTGGTCAATATTATATTACACGTGCTTACCAAGCAGACTCAGCGGCTAGAATAAGTAGTGTAAGTTATATTGGAATCATTTGGGCAGTGCTTATTGGTAAATTTTTGTTTGATGACAGCTACCCTATCAGTGTTTTAACAGGAATGACAATTGTACTTGCGGGTGTTTTTATTAATTTAAATGCGCTAGTTGTTAGACAATTAGCTGACAAAATTAGAGCTTTTTTTGTTTGGCATTAGATGATTATTGCTGTAACAATTGATTGCTTTTTAGCCCATAAACATCTTCATGTTTTAAGTCGTAAACCAAAAAATCCGATTCTAAAATATCCATCAATTTAGTCTTCTCTGTTTCCTTTAATAGGCTGATACTATAAGCCATAAAATCCTTAATAATTTGTACAGACTGAAAGGCTAGTTGACTATTAAAATTAACTTTGAAATAGAGTGACTTGCTAGATAAGTAATTGTTTTTAGCCAAAAAAACAGTTGGTTTTATATATACTTCTTGCAGTTCTTCGCACATCATTTGTTTAGGGTCAATCATTTGTCGGTAGTTATCGGCGTGTTTTTTCATTAAAGAAACAAATGATTTTACTACGTTAGACTCATGAACTAAACCACTCAAAAAACCTTCGCAATTCAAATGTAAGGTCTTGATTTTAACCAAATAAGGTTGATTAATTAAATTATCATAAAGACGGGAATTGTGACGATACTCTTTTTTGGCTAATACAAACAATAATAAGTTAATGTAGGCCTCTCCTAACAAAGGAAACATTGTATAAATGGACAAATAATATGAATTAATTTTATATTCATTAATAACGGATAAGTCCAATTCCAAAGTTTTAATTTCAGTTAAAAAACTGTCTAATACATCAAGATATTGTTTAACAGGATTCAGCAACAATTGATTTTTAGAATCTTTTTTTAGGTAGGCTTGAGTCGAAATATTGGTATCTTTAATAAGCTTATTCAACTGTTCGTTAAGCAAGGATGGCATCATTGAATTGTCTATGTCATCGTTTGAAAAAAACTTAAAATCAATTGGAAATTCTAATGCATTTATAAGCAAGTATGAGTCTGAATTAATTTTAAATAAATAAGATTGACTGGGAATAACCTGAATTTCTGATGCTGCATTAGATTGGAATGATTTAAAATGATTGACCTTTAATTGATATAACGAAATGAATAAAGAAGATTGGTTTAAACTGTTCTCATTATCCGACCAATTTTCTGTCATTTTCCAATGGGAATCATTGAACTGATTTAGAAAATTTGCATCATTGATTAATTCCCAATTTTGGTAATTAAAATCAATTTTAGTGATATGGTTCATTTTTAAAATATCATTTATTCAAATGAAATAAATTAAAACATATAAAAAAAATAAATTAAAATCAATTAAAATTCTAAAAATCAATCACTTAATAAAAATGTATCACCTTTTTGCACTGTTACATGTTTACCGATAGACGTCATTTTTTTTCGTTTACGAAAATTAACAAACAAAAAAGGCTGCCCTAAAATAGGGCAACCTTTTTTAAACATAACAATCAATTTTCTAGTAAGCCGTCGCTGATTGATTATCTTCTAATTGTTGTTTAGAAGCTTGTAATCTTTCAAACTCTTCTTTACTACCAACCACAATACCATCGTATTGTCTCATACCTGTTCCTGCTGGAATAAGATGACCTACGATAACGTTTTCTTTCAAACCTCTCATATAATCTACTTTACCTGCAATCGCAGCTTCATTCAACACTTTAGTTGTTTCTTGGAACGATGCAGCACTCATGAAACTTCTAGTTGCCAATGAGGCTCTAGTAATACCTTGAAGAACAGCATCTGCAGTTGCCGTTACAGCGTCTCTGCACAATACTTCTTTTTTATCTTGGCGTTTCAATAGGCTATTCTCTTCTCTTAATTCTCTTAGAGAAACGATTTGTCCAACTTTTAATTTGTCAGAATCACCGCTATCTAAAACGAATTTACGACCATAGATCCAATCATTTTCTTGGAATAATTCCCATTTCTCAACGATTTCATTTTCCAAGAATTGAGTATCACCTGGTTGTTCAACTATCATTTTTTGCATCATTTGACGAACAATAATTTCGATGTGTTTGTCATTGATTTTTACCCCTTGTAAACGGTAAACTTCCTGAATACCATTTAGGATATAACGTTGAACAGCAGTTGGACCTTGAATTCTAAGAATATCTTGAGGTGTAATAGCACCATCAGACAATGGAGATCCAGCTTTAATGTAATCGTTGTCTTGAACAAAAATATGTTTAGACAATGGTATCATATAATGCTTTACTTCACCATCTTTACTTGTAATTGCAATTTCTCTATTACCTCTTTTAATACCACCATAAGTTACAACACCATCAATCTCTGCAACTGTTGCTGGATTGGATGGGTTACGTGCTTCGAATAACTCTGTTACACGCGGTAGACCACCTGTGATATCTCTTGTTCCACGAGCAGAACGAGGTATTTTAGCGATAATATCACCTGCAATAATCGTTTTTCCTTCTTCTACAGCTAAGTGGGCACCAACTGGTAAACTGATTTCTTTTAGAACTGTTTTATCTTTTCCAACAATTCTAATTGAAGGTGTTTTGGTTTTATCTTTTGTTTCGATAACTACTTTTTCACCATAACCTGTTACTTCGTCATTTTCTTCTCTGAAAGTGATACCATCAATGATGTTATCAAATACAATTTTACCTGCTAAATCAGACAAGATAACCGCGTTATAAGGATCCCATGAACATATTTTATCACCTTTTTTCAATTTTGCTCCTTCTTTAAGGAATACAAATGATCCGTAAGGAACGATGAAGGTGTTCAATATATTTTTGGTATTTACATCCAATACACGAACCTCAGCACTTCTACTGATGTTAAGTTCTACTTTAATAGTTTCACCTGATTCTTCGTCAATCAATTCTCTTGGAACTGTTTTCAATTCATCAAATGAAATCATACCATCATGTTTTGAAACAATTTGAGATTCTGCAGCGATACTACTTGCTGTACCACCCACGTGGAATGTTCTTAATGTCAACTGTGTACCTGGCTCACCAATTGATTGAGCTGCGATAACACCAACTGCTTCTCCCATTTGAACCATTCTACCGTTGGCTAAGTTTCTACCATAACATTTAGCACAAACACCTGTTTTAGTTTCGCAAGTTAATACTGAACGAATTTCTAATTCTTCGATTTCGGCTTTTTCTATTTCAGTTGCAACTTCTTCTGTAATTTCAAGACCAGCTTTCACTATCAATTCATTAGTTGAAGGGTTGTAAGTGTCGTATAGACCAGTTCTACCTAATATTCTTTCAAATAAGCTTTCAACGATATCATCATTGTCTTTCAATGCAGAAATATTTAATCCTCTTATGGTACCACAATCCGTATCAGTTATAATAACGTCTTGAGCAACGTCATGTAATCTTCTGGTTAAGTAACCCGCATCGGCCGTTTTCAAGGCTGTATCGGCAAGACCTTTACGAGCACCGTGTGTAGAAATGAAATACTCTAATACTGATAAACCTTCTTTAAAGTTTGATAAAATTGGATTTTCGATAATCTCTCCGACACCACCGCCTACATTTTTTTGCGGTTTTGCCATCAAGCCTCTCATTCCACCCAACTGACGAATTTGTTCTTTTGAACCCCTTGCGCCAGAATCTAACATCATGAACACAGGATTAAATCCTTGGTCGTTTTGAGCTAATTCTTTTAACAAAATTTCACCCACTCTTGAGTTAACTTTTGTCCAAACGTCAATTACTTGGTTATATCTTTCGTTATTAGTAATGAAACCATTTTCGTAGTTGAATTTAATTTCTTCTACTTCTTTTCTTGCAGCTTCAACAATAACTTCTTTATCATCAGGAATTTCTACATAATTTAAGTTGAACGATAATCCACCTTTAAATGCATAATAGAAACCTAAATCTTTGATATCATCTAAGAATTTGGAAGTTCTAGCAACTCCAACTTCTTTTACGAACATACTAATGATGTCACGTAAAGATTTTTTGGTTAACAATTGGTTGATATAACCTACACCTTCAGGAACTACTTTATTGAACAATACTCTACCTACTGAAGTTTCGATTATTTTAGGAACCGTTTCACCTTTTTCATTCAAGTCTAATAAGCGACATTTAATAAAAGCGTGTAAATCAACTTTTCCTTCGTTGTATGCAATTGTTACTTCCTCAGGAGAATAAAACGTAATTCCTTCACCTTTAACGGGTTTTTCTGGAGTATGTTTTCTTCCTTTGGTTATGTAATACAATCCAAGCACCATATCCTGAGAAGGAACTGTAATCGGTGATCCATTGGCAGGATTTAGAATATTATGTGGCGCCAACATTAACAATTGAGCTTCTAATATTGCAGCATTTCCTAGAGGAACGTGAACAGCCATTTGGTCACCGTCAAAATCCGCGTTAAAACCAGTACAAGTTAAAGGGTGCAATTGAATTGCTTTTCCTTCAATTAATTTTGGTTGGAACGCTTGAATACCTAATCTATGGAGTGTTGGAGCACGGTTAAGCAACACAGGATGTCCTTTCAAAATATTTTCAAGAATTTCCCAAATTACTGGTTCTTTTCTATCCACTATTTTTTTAGCAGATTTTACCGTTTTAACAACACCTCTTTCCATCAATTTTCTGATAATAAATGGTTTGAATAATTCAGCAGCCATCGCTTTTGGTAAACCACACTCACTTAATTTCAATTTTGGTCCAACCACAATTACAGAACGTCCAGAATAATCCACACGTTTACCCAATAAGTTTAAACGGAAACGACCTTGTTTACCTTTTAGCATATCGCTCAAAGATTTTAATGGTCTGTTACCATCAGACTTAACAGCACTAGCACGACGGGTATTGTCTAACAATGAATCCACGGAC
Organism: Bacteroidia bacterium; assembly: GCA_044373665.1. GTDB lineage: Bacteria > Bacteroidota > Bacteroidia > NS11-12g > UBA955 > JABMMZ01. The sequence continues at coordinate 10,131 of JBIPNH010000009.1, read as the reverse complement.
TCTTGTAACATCCTTTTTTCATTTCTTAGAATTACCTCTGGTGCTTTAATTTCTATTAATCTTTTCAAACGGTTGTTACGGATAATAACACGTCTGTACAAATCATTTAAATCCGATGTTGCAAAACGACCACCTTCCAATGGAACTAAAGGTCTTAATTCTGGTGGAATAACAGGTAACATTTTAAGAATCATCCATTCAGGACGATTTACATTTCCATCTCTGTTTGCAGAACGGAAGCTTTCAATTACTTTAAGTCTTTTTAATGCTTCTGCTTTACGTTGTTGAGAGGTTTCGTTAGCAGCTTGATGTCTTAAGCTATAACTTAATCCATCTAAATCAATTGTACTTAAAAGTTCCCAAAGGGCTTCAGCACCCATTTTAGCAACGAATTTTTTAGGATCGTTATCTTCTAGGTATTGATTTTCTTTTGGCAATTTCTCTAAGATATCTAAATACTCTTCTTCTGATAATAAATCTAATTTACTAACGCCTTCATGTTCTCCGGTATTGATAACAATATATCTTTCGTAGTAAACGACTAAATCTAATTTTTTAGAACTTAATCCCAATAAGTAACCAATTTTGTTGGGCAATGATCTAAAGTACCAAATGTGAGCAACAGGAACCACTAAATTAATGTGACCCATTCTCTCTCTTCTTACTTTTTTCTCAGTTACTTCAACACCACATCTATCACAAACGATACCTTTGTAACGAATTCTTTTGTATTTTCCACAATGACACTCATAGTCTTTTGTAGGTCCAAAAATTCTCTCACAGAATAAGCCACCCATTTCTGGTTTATAACTTCTGTAATTAATCGTTTCTGGTTTCATAACTTCACCGAAAGATTTTTGTAAAACACTTTCTGGAGAAGCTAAACCAATTCTGATTTTGGTGAAGTTACTTTTTATTTTTTGACTCTTTTTTATTGTTGACATTCTTTTTTTTGCTAGTTAAATAATTATGTTTCCTGTTTGAACTATTCTTCGAAATTCATTTCGATACCAAGTCCTCTTAATTCGTGTATCAATACGTTGAATGATTCTGGTATACCAATTTGAGTAATGTTATCCCCTTTAACGATTGCTTCGTAGGTTTTTGCTCTACCCATGATATCATCCGATTTGATAGTTAATATTTCTCTTAAGATATTGGCAGCTCCAAATGCTTCAAGAGCCCAAACCTCCATCTCACCAAAACGTTGACCACCAAACTGAGCTTTACCACCCAAAGGTTGTTGTGTAATCATTGAATATGGTCCTATAGAACGAGCGTGCATTTTATCATCAACCATGTGTCCTAATTTCAACATATAAATGATACCAACTGTAGTTGGTTGGTGGAATCTTTCCCCACTCAATCCATCGTATAAATAAACTTGACCGTTTATAGGTAATCCAGCTTTTATAGTGTAGTCATTAATCTCTGCAGGTGTAGCCCCATCAAAAATAGGCGTTGCAAATTTCAATCCTAACTCTTTTCCAGCCCAACCTAATACTGTTTCGTATATCTGTCCTAAGTTCATCCTAGATGGAACCCCTAGTGGATTCAAAACAATATCAACTGTTGTTCCATCTTCTAAGAAAGGCATGTCTTCTGCACGAACAATTCTTGCAACAATACCTTTGTTACCATGTCTACCAGCCATTTTATCACCTACTTTCAATTTACGTTTTTGAGCCACATAAACTTTAGCCATTTTAAGAATTCCTGTTGGTAACTCATCTCCTACTGTTATTGCATAATATTCTCTTCTGAATGATGCATATAACTCAGTAACTTGAGATTTGTAATTTTTAAGAATTTGATAAACGATAGCATTTTTCTCAGCATCTGAAGACCAACTACTAAAGTTTACGTTATCATAATCTACACTTGATAGATTTTTTTGAGTAAATTTAGTTCCTTTTGGAATCATGTCATCTCCATAAACAGATTTAACACCAGCTGAAGTTTTACCGTTAAGAACTTTGAATAATTTTTGAACTAATATTTCTGTTAGTTTTTCTTTATTACGTTTGTGTTCTTGTTCGTTTTTAACAAGCTTAGCTTTTTCTTCGGTTTTAGCACCTTTCTCTTTTTTGGTTTTAGTAAATAATTTTTTGTCAATTACTATACCTTCAGTAGATGGTGATGCTTTTAATGAGGCGTCTTTTACGTCACCTGCTTTGTCTCCGAAAATTGCTCTTAATAGTTTTTCTTCAGGAGAAGGTTCTGTTTCACCTTTAGGTGTAATTTTACCGATGATAATATCTCCTTCTTTGATTTCAGCACCAACTCTTATTAATCCATTTTCATCTAGATTTTTGGTTGCTTCTTCACTTACGTTTGGAATATCATTGGTTAATTCTTCTTCACCTCTTTTGGTATCTCTTACTTCTAATTCATATTCATCAATGTGTATTGATGTATACCAATCGTCACTAACTACTTTTTCTGAGATTACGATAGCATCCTCAAAGTTGTAACCTTGCCATGGCATGAAAGCCACTTTCAGATTTCTACCAATTGCTAATTCTCCATCTTGAGTTGCATAACCTTCACATAATACATCTCCTTTTAACACTCTTTGTCCTTTTTTAACAATCGGACGAAGGTTGATACATGTACTTTGGTTGGTTCTTAAGAATTTAGTTACCATGTAAGATTTAGTATTACTTACAAAGTTTACTAACTCATCATGTTCTGTATAATCGTATTTAAGTCTGATTTCATTTGCATCTACAAAATCAACAACACCATCATTTTCAGCAATAATTAATGCTCTTGAATCTTTAGCTACACGTTCTTCAAGACCTGTTCCAACGATTGGAGCTTCTGGTCTTAATAATGGAACTGCTTGACGTTGCATGTTCGATCCCATCAAGGCTCTGTTCGCATCATCATGTTCCAAGAATGGAATTAATGAAGCTGCAATAGACACAATTTGATTAGGCGCAACGTCCATGTAATGTAATTTTTCTGGTTCAACCAATGGGAAGTCACCTTCAAATCTAGCTTTAACCTCGTTGGTATTAAACTGACCATTGTTATCAGTATCTACGTTACACTGTGCGATAACGTTTCCATCTTCTTCTTCAGCACTTAAGTATACAACTGGTTTATCAAAAGCAACACGACCATTTTCAACTGGCCAATATGGTGTTTCGATGAAGCCCATGCTGTTAATTTTTGCGTGAACACACAAAGATGAAATCAAACCAATGTTTGGTCCCTCAGGCGTTTCAATTGTACATAATCTACCATAGTGAGTATAGTGAACGTCACGTACTTCGAAACCTGCTCTTTCTCTACTCAAACCACCTGGTCCAAGTGCAGACATTCTTCTTTTGTGGGTAATTTCAGCCAATGGATTGGTTTGGTCCATAAACTGAGATAACTGATTGGTTCCAAAGAATGAGTTGATTACAGAAGACAATGAACGTGCATTAATCAAATCAGTTGGTGTAAACACTTCATTGTCACGGATGTTCATTTTTTCACGAATGGTTCTAGCCATACGCGCTAAACCTACACCAAATTGAGCATACAATTGTTCACCTACTGTTCTAACACGTCTGTTACTTAAGTGGTCAATATCATCCACTTCAGAACGGCTATTACTCAATTCAATTAGGTAAGTTATGATTTTAATAATGTCTTCATTCGTTAAAATCTTAACATCCATACTGGTGGTTAAGTTTAGTTTTTTATTTATTCTGAAACGACCAACTTCACCTAAGTCATAACGTTTATCAGAGAAGAATAATCTTTCAATGATACCACGAGCAGTTTCTTCATCGGGTGGATCAGTATTTCTTAATTGTCTGTAGATTAATTCTACAGCTTCTTTTCCATTGTTTGATGCATCTTTTTGTAAAGTATTATAGATAATAGAGAAGTCATTTTTACCTTCTTCTTCTTTATTAAGAATAATTGTTTTTACACCTGCGTCAACGATTTCATCGATATGAGAATTTTCCAAGATAGTGTCACGTTCGATAATAACTTCGTTACGTTCGATAGAGACAACCTCACCGGTATCCTCATCCACAAAATCCTCAACCCAAGTACGTAAAACTCTCGCAGAAAGTTTACGTCCTATATGTTTTTTTAATCCTGATTTAGAAACTTTAACTTCTTCAGCCAAACCGAAAATATTAAGGATATCTTTATCTGTTTCAAAACCAATAGCTCTCAAAAGAGTCGTTACTGGGAATTTTTTCTTTCTGTCAATATAAGCATACATGACATTGTTTACGTCAGTTGCGAATTCAATCCAAGATCCTTTAAACGGAATTACTCTTGCAGAATACAATTTAGTACCATTGGTATGGTATGATTGTCCGAAGAATACACCTGGGGAACGATGTAATTGAGACACAATAACTCTTTCAGCACCATTAATTACAAAGGTACCACTTGGAGTCATGTATGGAATTGTTCCAAGATAAACATCTTGTACAATTGTTTCAAAATCCTCATGTTCAGGGTCGTTACAAGATAGTTTTAATTTAGCTTTAAACGGAACTGAATAAGTCAATCCTCTTTCGATACACTCTTGAATAGAGTATCTTGGTGGATCAACGAAATAATCTAAAAATTCTAATGTGAATATATTTCTTGTGTCATTAATTGGGAAATTTTCTTGAAACACTTTGAATAAACCTTCGTCGGTTCTTTTATCAACATGTGTTTCTAACTGAAAAAATTCCTTAAAAGATTGTAACTGAACATCAAGAAAATCTGGGTAATCAACGACTTTATCGATAGAGCCAAAGTTGATTCTTTTTGGTTGTTTTACTTTTGTTGCCAATTTTGTAAAATTAATTATTGTTATGTTTTGTTTAAACCGATTTTATGGAAAATGTAAAAAAACACCAAAAGACCCATCGGTTTGAGTGGGTCTATTGGCGTTATAGGATTAAATACGTAGAATTAAGCGATTTCAACGTCTGCGCCAGCTTCTGTAAGTTTATTTTTGATATCTTCAGCTTCTGCTTTTGATATATTTTCTTTTACAGGTTTTGGAGCTCCGTCTACTAATTCTTTTGCTTCTTTCAAGCCTAAACCAGTTAAATCTTTAACTAATTTAACGATTTGAAGTTTGTTAGCACCAGCATTTTTTAGAGTTACAGTGAATTCTGTTTTCTCTGCTGCTACTTCTGCTGCTGCTGCTGGAGCTGCTACTGCAACTGCTGCCGCTGCTGGTTCGATACCATAGTCATTTTTTAAAATGTCTGCTAGTTCTTTTACTTCTTTAACTGTTAGATTTACTAGTTGTTCTGCGAATTGTTTTAAATCTGCCATTTTTTTTGATTTTTTAAATTTTTGTTTGTTTGATTAATTTTTTTCTGATAATGTCTTAACAATACCTGCGATTGTTCCACCACTGCTTTGTAAAGCTGAGATAACGTTTTGTGCTGGAGATTGGAGCATTCCAATGATTTCTCCAACTAGGTCTTCTTTCGATTTTAATTGACTTAGAGCATCAAGTTGATTGTCTCCAATAAATACAGCGCTATCAATGTAAGCACCTTTTAATTTGGGTTTATCTCCTTTTTTTCTGAACTTTAAGATGGCTTGAGCTGGTGCTTTAAAGTTTTCACTAAATAACAAAGCTGAAGTACCTTTTAAAGCACCCTCTAATTCACCGAAATCTTTACCTGAATCACGCATCGCTTTTAAAATCAGAGTGTTTTTAGCGATAAGCATTGTAATACCGTTTTTGTAAAGTTCTCTTCTGAAGTGATTTGTATCAATTGCTCCAATACTAGACGTATCGGCAATATACAATGAATTTACTGAATTGAACTTTTCTGTTAGTTCGGCAATAACTGCGTTTTTTTCTTCTCTTTTCATTTAAGTAGATTAAATTCCTGGAATTGATTTGATGTCTATGCAAATACTTGGGCTCATAGTTGAGCTTATGTACACGCTTTTGAAATAAGTCCCTTTAGAAGCAGAGGGCTTAAGCTTGCTAAGAGTTTGCATAATCTCTACAGCATTCTCAACGATTTGATTGGGTTGGAAGCTAACTTTTCCGATTGAAGTATGAATAATACCAGTTTTGTCAACTTTAAAGTCGATTTTACCAGCTTTTACTTCAGTCACTGCTTTCGCTACATCAGGAGTAACAGTTCCTGATTTAGGGTTTGGCATTAAGTTACGTGGACCCAATATTTTTCCTAACTTACCAAGTTTTGCCATTACAGCAGGCATGGTAATGATAATGTCTATGTCTAACCAACCGTTACTGATTTTGTCGATATAATCGTCTAAACCAACATAATCAGCTCCTGCAGCTTTTGCTTCAGCTTCTTTATCGGGAGTACACAAAACTAATACTCTTACAGTTTTACCTGTACCATGTGGAAGTGTAGCAACACCTCTTACCATTTGATTAGCTTGTTTTGGATCAACTCCTAATCTTACGTCGATATCAACTGATGAATCGAATTTTGTAAACGTTATACCTTTTAAAAGGTTTGTAGCTTCAGAAAGTGAATAAACTTTTGAACTATCTACATTTCCAATAACTTTTTTTCTATTCTTTGTAAGTGCCATTTGTTTTCTAATAAATTGTTAAAAAGGTTTATCTCCTGCTATTGTTATACCCATACTTCTTGCTGTACCAGCTACCATGTTCATTGCAGATTCTACATTAAAACAGTTTAAGTCAGGCATTTTTTCTTCAGCAATGGTTTTAACTTGATCCCAAGTTAATTCCGCTACTTTTTTACGATTTGGTTCAGCAGAACCTTTTGCAGCTTTCGTTGCTTCTAAAATTTGTGTTGCAACTGGTGGTGTTTTGATGATGAAATCAAACGACTTATCAGAGTATACTGTTAATACAATAGGTAATACTTTACCCATTCTATCTTGTGTACGTCCGTTAAATTGTTTACAAAATTCCATAATGTTTACACCTTTTGAGCCCAATGCAGGTCCAATGGGAGGTGCGGGATTTGCTTGTCCGCCTTTTACTTGCAATTTTACATAACCTGTTATTTCTTTTGCCATATTATATATTGTGTTATTTCTTTATTCTTTTTCAACTTGATTGTAGTTAAGTTCTAGTGGTGTTCTTCTTCCAAAAATTTTAACCATAACTTTCACTTTTTTCTTTTCGTCATTCACTTCTTCAATTACTCCACTGAATCCACTGAATGGACCGTCAGTTACTTTAATCGCTTCTCCAACAATGTATGGTTCTGCAACGTCTGATTGGATTGTTCCATTTTCGTCTGCGTTACCTAAGATTCTATTAACTTCTGATTGTCTTAATGGAACTGGTTTATCTTTGGTACCCAAAAAACCAACAACACCATTAATACCTTTAATGGTAGCTTGTACTTCACCAAAAAACTTGGCTTGTATTAAAATATATCCTGGAAAATAGTTACGTTCTTTGGCTACTTTTTTACCATCTTTTATTTTGTAAACTTTTTCCATTGGTATTAAAATTTGAGGCACATATTCAGTAAGTTTACCTTTGATTAACTCACTTTCTAAATTCGCCTTAACTTTTTTCTCTTGCCCAGAAACTGCACGGACAACATACCATTGTAAATCTGTTGCTTCCATTATTTAGTTACTCCGTATAAAAAGTCTAAGCCAAAACCAATACCATAATCTAAAAGCATTAAAAATACTGCAAAAATTATAGATGAGATAAGAACAATAACTGCACTTTCTCTTAATTGATCCCAAGTTGGCCAAGATACTTTGTTTAGTAATTCGTCAACTGAACTATTCCAAAGATTTTTAATTTTTTCCATTCTTTTATTTTTTTTGCACGGGAACAAGGATTCGAACCCTGATCAAAGGTTTTGGAGACCTCTATTCTACCATTGAACTATTCCCGTCTATGTCAAAAGCTGTTAGTGTGTTTCAACCAACAGCCTTTGAATAATTTATTATTTCAGTGAAATTAATCTAAAATTTCAGTTACCTGACCAGCACCGATTGTTCTACCACCTTCACGAATCGCAAAACGTAATGTTTTTTCCATCGCAATTGGAGCAATCAATTGAACTGTTACAGTGATGTTGTCACCTGGCATACACATTTCAACACCTTCTGGTAATGAAACTTCACCTGTGATATCAGTGGTTCTGAAATAGAACTGAGGACGATATTTGTTAAAGAAAGGAGTGTGTCTTCCACCTTCTTCTTTACTTAACACGTATACTTCAGCTTTAAATTTAGAGTGTGGAGTAACTGAACCTGGTTTACAGATTACCATACCTCTTTTGATAGATTCTTTGTCGATACCTCTTAATAAGATACCAGCATTGTCACCAGCTTCACCTCTGTCCAATAATTTTCTGAACATCTCAACACCTGTTACAGTTGAAGAAAGTTTTTCGTCACCTAAACCAATGATGTCAACTGGCTCACCTACGTTTACAACACCTCTTTCGATTCTACCTGTAGCAACTGTTCCACGACCAGTGATTGAAAACACGTCTTCAATTGGCATTAGGAATGGTTGATCAACCAATCTTGGTGGAATTGGTATGTAAGTATCTACAGCTGCCATTAATTCCATGATTTTTTCAACCCACACAGGCTCACCATTTAATCCACCTAAAGCAGATCCACGGATGATTGGAGTATTGTCTCCGTCAAAGTTGTAGAAGCTTAATAAGTCACGAAGTTCCATTTCTACTAAGTCTAATAATTCAGAATCATCAACCATGTCGCATTTGTTCATAAATACTACAAGACGAGGTACACCAACCTGACGAGCAAGTAGAATGTGTTCACGTGTTTGTGGCATTGGACCATCAGTTGCAGCGCAAACTAAGATAGCTCCGTCCATTTGAGCAGCACCCGTTACCATGTTTTTAACATAATCCGCGTGACCTGGACAGTCAACGTGAGCATAGTGACGCGTTGCTGTTGAATATTCAACGTGTGCAGTGTTGATTGTGATACCTCTTTCTTTTTCTTCTGGAGCAGAGTCAATTGAATCGAAAGAACGAGCTTCAGATAAACCAGCATTCGCTAAAACTGAAGTAATAGCAGCTGTTAATGTAGTTTTACCGTGGTCGACGTGGCCAATTGTACCAATGTTAACGTGGGCTTTGGAGCGGTCAAATGTTTCTTTTGCCATGATTTTTAAATTTAATTATATTTTATTTTTATTGTTATGTTTCTATTTTTTTTTGCTTTGAGCCATTGAAGGGATTTGAACCCTTGACCTCTTCCTTACCAAGGAAGTGCTCTACCCCTGAGCTACAACGGCAATGTTTTGTCGTTTTGCTCATTCTTTGATAATCAAACTCACTTGTTTGTTGATTATCAACTTAAAGCGAGCGGGAGACGAGGCTCGAACCCGCGACCTACAGCTTGGAAGGCTGTCGCTCTACCAACTGAGCTACTCCCGCAATTTTAAGGCCTATCTTCACAAACTTCTATTCTCTGTAAATAAAAGAATGAGTGGGGAGTGGTGGATTCGAACCACCGAAGCCGAAGCAACAGATTTACAGTCTGTCCCATTTAGCCACTCTGGAAACTCCCCAATGCATTGCAATGAGCCACTTGTCGGGATCGAACCAACGACCTACTGATTACAAATCAGTTGCTCTACCAGCTGAGCTAAAGTGGCATTTTAAAGAACTGTCTTTTCTACATTTAATCTTCTTTGATTTTTGTAAAAAGGACTGCAAAAAAAGCGAATTAATTTGACTTTTCAAAGCGTTTTTAATTTTTTTTTAAAAAAATTATTTTAAGTTCTCTAAAACATTGCTTTTAACGCCGTTTGTTAGTCGTTTTTTAATACAAAAAAAGACTTAACTAACTTGTAAAATCTTCTGTTTATACTTTATTAGCTTGGTTTTTAAGGCATCTTCTGCTTTATCTAAAGCATTCTCAAAAGTTTTATCCTTTTCCTCAACAAATAAGGTCGCATTTAGGACATTTATCTTTATTTCGAGTACTTTATTTTCTTTGTCGTCCGACTTTTCTATCTTTAAAAACACCGATGCATCTATTATCTTGTCATAAAAGTGCTCTAATTTGTTCAATTTTTGTGAAATTAAATCCAAAAGTTTTTTGTCAGCTTTAAAATGTGGGGTTTGAAATTGAATATCCATATTGTATTGTGGTTAAGGGTTATTAGTTAGTGGTTATTAGTTA
>JBIPNH010000064.1:0-12166 GCA_044373665.1 Bacteroidia bacterium | reverse complement strand
AAACAAAGCAAGTATCAATTTAAAAAATCCGATTACCTGAATTTCATAAAATAAGGAATCAAAACATTGATAACTTATGTTCGAGCCACTTTAATTCAGCAACTAATAAAACGCATTGTATAACATCTAAACACCAAATTAAGCCCAATTTTGCATCAGTGTTTCCAATAAATAGAACAACAAAGGATATTGTGCCCACAAGCTTTGAAAACTAAACATAAAGATACTCAACAATAAAATAAGTTTGTTGATGACTGCTTTTTTTAAAAATAAACAATAGAATGATTTCATAGTGCAAAACTAGCTTGAACCATTGCCTTAAGTATTGTATTATTCATAATGATAGTTGTAAAATAAACAAAGAGTGATAGAAGTAGATATGATATTGTTAATGCATTCTGTTACTTATTTTTTTTCAAATTTGTAATTTCTATAATTGAGCCGTCTTTTAAAAAAATTCTTGACCCTGTTGCGTTTTTTCTTATTTCTACAATGAAGCTATAATTGATTAAATGACTTCTGTGTGCTCGGTAAAACAATGACTGAGGCAATCTGTCAACGAAATATTTTAAGGTTTTTGATACATAAATTTCATTGTCTTCATAGTAGAGATAACAATAATTCCTATTGGCTTGTATTCTTATTATTTTATGAAAATTGAATAACTGCGTTTTTTCTTGACCTACCACCAATATTAGATCGTGTTCAGTGTACGACTCAGTATCCAAGGTTTGTTTATCTTTAATTAAATTTTTAATACACTCTTTTAACTCAGATAAAACAATAGGTTTTGTTAAATAGTATTTTACTTTGTTTTTAATAGCATTGATAGCATAATGTTCATGTGCAGTAAAAAGTACAACTTTAGATTTGAGCTCATCGGGCAAACGCGACAAGAATTCAAAGCCACTTAATTCGTGCATTTCAACATCTAAAAAAATAACATCAACAATTAAATCCCGAAGTTCATCTAGTGCTAATAATGGCGACGTATAGGACTGTAAAATCAATAAATCTGATGAAAAAAAAGTACCAATTGTTTTTTCAAAAACAGTGATTGAGGTTTTATTATCATCAATAATTATCGCTTTTAACATCATTTATTGGTTAAATTTTGGGTTCAAATAAATAAGGAATATAAATTACAACTTTAGTCCCTGAAACTTCACCTAAGTCGTTCTTTATTGTTTCAATCTTAAAATGTGCATCTTCTTTTAATATCTTGCTATATGCTTTCAATCTGTTTTGTATATTTTCTAATCCGTAAGACTTTCTCTCAGAACTCTTTTTTACAAATCCGACGCCGTTGTCAGTAATTATAACAACTAATATTTTATTTACTTTCCTTATGTTGATTTGAATCTGCTTAATTTCCAAATTATTAGGAATTAAACCATGTAGTATTGAATTTTCAATAAAAGGTTGAAAAATCATGGTAGGCACTTTTACATTTGATAAATTGACAACAGGGTTATCTGAATAAAACTGATAGGTAAAATCAATTTTAATATTTCTAATAAACCCCTCTAATCTTATGTATTCTGAGAGAGTTTGCAATTCCTGTTCCAATGAAATAAAACTGTAATTTGATTTCTCCAAAACATTTCGCATTACCTTACCGTATTGCCCTATAAATTCGAACGCTTTTTCTTTGTCATTATCTAACACTATACTTTGAAGACTCAACAATGAATTACTTAAATAATGTGGGTTAATTTGCGAACGGAGTGCTTTCAATTCACTTTCCAAAAGCATCAATTCATTTTTAACCCGTCTTTGTTTTCTAATAATAACAATACGTGTAAACAGGAGAATCAAAGATAAAACAATCCATGAATATAACAAATAAATCAAATTAGTGGCATACCACGGTGGATTTATTTTAAGAGTAATTTGTTTATAATTCAGTTTATTTCTGTCTCCTATTTTTCTAAAGAAAATTTGATAGGTTCCTCTTTTCAAGGATAACAAGGTTAATTTTTGATTTTGAACTTCATTCCAATTCTGACTAATTTCTTGAATTTGGTATTCCAAATGGGACTGATTGGGTAAATTAAAGTTGGGACTTGAGACCAAAATCTGAAAATCAGTAAACCCTTCTGTTAATGTATAAGCATTCCTAATTAGCAATTTTTTGTTATTAAGTATCACCTCATCTATGGTAATTGGATTATTACTTAAAGTACTAGTTATTGTATATGGATTTAAAGTCATAACACCTGCCATACTAGAAAAAGCTAAAAGTCCGTTAGGCAACACTATACCGGAATTGGAAAAACGGCCATTAAACTCATTACTTTCTAATCCATTTGTCGTGTTGTAATAATTAAAATAAATTTGATATGTTTTGTTTTTGAGGAATGTTTTAATTTCATACATGTGAATTTGAAACAAGCCGTTATTGGTGGGCATCCAATAAAATCCCAAAGTATCCTTAAGATAATAATGTGCTAAATTTAAGAATTTATTCCCGTCATTATAAAATGGCGTTATTTTAAAATATTTGTCCAATAAATAAACGCCTGCGCCATAAGTAAACACCCAATACCTATTCATTGTAGAATCGTACTTAATTTGCCTCACTTCCTTATTATCAAAAAATGGCAGACGAAATGATGATTTAGAGTCTAAATCGTAAACATGAATACCTTGATTTCTGCTACCAAGTAACCATTTATTTTGATTCGTAACTTTACAAGCTGTAGTAATATAATCGATACTAGAATTTAACAAAACCTCTAATTCCTTGGCCGCTTTAAACCTCAATATTTTGCTACCTTTAATTAGGTAGGATTTACCTTCAAATTTCACTTCATCAATAAAATATTTAGTTTTATCAAATGAATTATTATTAAGTTTACTCACCACATAATCTTTGCCTGAAATTTCAATAAACAGTTCGTTATTCATGTAACAGATAGTGTCGACATTTTTATTGAACCATAAACTGATATAATTGGTTGCAGTTTGAATACCCAATAAATCATAGAATGAACTACTGAGTATCTCCGATTTTCTATTGGTTAAAACTCGGTATACTTCATTTTCATTGATTCTATTATTATCTCTTAACAGGTTATATTTGAAAACATTCCGTTTAATTATAAAAAAACCTAAACTGCGTGAGAAAACAAATTTATGATTATATTCTTGGGGGGAATCGACTATGGTTATCCTGTCATTTACATTTAAAAGATAATCAAGTTTAGTGAATTTCAATCCGCTTATTGACTTACTAACCACAAAAACAGCATTACCTGCATTAATCGTAACAAGACCATTGTTTTGATTAATCCACAGCTGATTAATTTTGAATTTATAATTTAGTTCTTTCTCTAAATCGCAAACTAATTCTACTTTAGACCTATCTATTAAAAATAATTTCTTGTTTTTATCGACTATATAAAGCTTATTATCTAAGTCAAAAACTGCATCAATGTTATTCCTAAATTTTAGAGTATGCCATTTGGTATTGCTATTATGTAAAATATATCCCTCTTTTAATAGGTAGTAAGAATTTTTGTTAATCCAGTATAACTGACAAGTTTCATTTAGACATGACTTCAGATCCTGTTTAGATAATGTAAAATCATCATTAAGAAAAATGATTTTTTTATTTATCGAAACAATAAAATCTTTTCCAAATTTTTTGTTTGAAACTTCAACTAATTTTGATGAACTATCTATAAAAAACAGTTGTTTGACATCATTATTCACATACAAGTTTCCATCTGTTTTTTTATCGATTACATAAAATCTGTTTGATTTTATATAATCAAAATCCTTGCTAGAATAGTTAATAAAATTTTGCCCATCGAATCTGGATAATCCAGCTTGAGTTGCCAACCAAAAGTATCCATTTCTATCAAAATTAACATCGCTTATCAAATTGGTCAGCAATCCATCTTTTGAGGTGTATTTATATTCAAGAAAATCACCCTTATTGTCTTGGGTAAAGACACAGACAAAATGTACTATATTTATATAAACTAAAAAAAATATTTTTTGTACCATTTACTCTATACTCTTATTAATTTCTATATAATTGAATCAAAAATAGTAAAAAAACGCAATAATCCTATTTACTTGATACTATTATAATGAATTTTAGCTCATACTTTAAAATTACTATTACTTTAAACTTACAAATTTTTAATTAGATACAGCGTTTATTATACAAATAAAGCAAATTGGCATTTCTAATATTTCGTGTTTTATCTGTCATTTCAATTAAAATTATGTGATTTATTTGGCATAAAAGGATTGCTTTGTTTAGACTGTGACACTACATTATAATGTAAATTGTAAAGTTCACCCTTGCTGTGTATTTCTAGCTTTTTGTATATGGCACTAATGTGCTTTCGGGTTGTGTCTAATGAAATACGTAGGTTGCTGGATATCACTTTGTATGAAATTCCACTCAGGAGTTGTTCAAAAACCATAAGTTCTCTTTTTGAGAGTGTTTCATAATTATTGTGATCTTTGCCTAATACAATTTGATTGACATCTTGAATGTAATTAAAAAACTTTGACAAAATATTGCTACTTATATAACATCCGCCCAATGTAACTAAGGCAATAACATGTATCAATTCATTGGTTTTTTGCGACTGATGTACAAAATTCATAACGCCCATTTGTATGGCATTAAACAGGAGTTTATTGTTTTCTAAATCATTGTACACAATGAATCTGGAATTCACTAAATTATCAAATTTTTCTATGCTATCGTTGCAATAAATAATGATGTAATGTTGTGATTTTTGCGGCAACACTTCAGCATACTTTTCCAAACTAGAAAAAATTCCTTTTACATAGTATTGATGAGAAAGCATTACTTTTAAGTTTTCTGCTTCTACTTTATTTTTATTTATGATAATTAAATTATACATTTTGTTGATATTGCTTTATAGTTTAAATAGTGTTCTCAATGTTTGATTAATTAAAAGTTTTATCTAATAAATGAAAGCTCATTTATATTTTTTCACACAACTCTCATTCTAAAAATTTAGTATTTTTCAATTTTATTTTCGATTTTATTGACCATAGATTAATTTAATTATTTCTTTAACTTCGTTTTTGTCTTTTCTTTTGATATGTATTTTTTCTATAGTTTCATTTGTTAATAAATGTAAAAAATACTGTCTGTAAATACTTTTTGGGAATTTTAAATATTTTAAGTAGATATTGTCTTTGTAAACAAGTGAAATATTTATTTTATTGACATCACTATAACTATTTTCATTTGAAAACTTTCTAATTAACTCTCTTTTTGAATTTTCAAGTTTTGTAAATTCTAAATTTCCGTTATTTACCAATTTTATTGTCATACGTTTAATTAGTTTTTACATGTTTTATTTGTTCATACCCACTGTATTTACCAACTACTTTTTTATCTTTATCTAAGATTATAAAAGTTGGTGTTGCAGCAATGTAATACTTAGAAACAGCTTCAGAATTCCAGCCTTTATAATCGCTGCTGTGCAACATATTAGGGAATCCTTTAATCGTTTCTAAGTGTAATTTTGGGTCGGTATCTAAACTTACGGCTATTACTTGAACCTCTTTTTGTATTGCTGCCCATTCGTTTAATTTGGGCATTTCTAACATACAATGCGGACAAGTGCTGCTCCAAAATACTACAATGGTTTTTTCGGCTTTCACTTTATACAAACTTCCTCCTTTACCACCGCCAGCTAAAACCGTTGTGCTAAGCCTATTTATTTCAAAATCGGGCGCCAAATTCCCCACTTTCATAGCGGCATACCCTTCCATTCGTTTGTCAAATTCCGTTTTTTCAAAATCTTCAAAACAACGATTGGCTAGGTCCTTATAGTTTTCATCTAAGTATTGCAGAACTTCCTCCTCTCCTATTTGTTTAAATCCTAATGTTAGATACTTGAATGCAAACTCGTGAACTTGTTGATTTTCCGAAAATTGCCTTATTATTACATCAACCGCTCGTTTAAACCCATTGTTTTTTTCTTCAGCAGAAAAGTTCATGTAAGGATTCATCCAATAGCGGATGTAGTTGAGTATGTGCTCGGTATAAAGAGGTGTATTTAACAATTGAGGATTACTGGCATTAAATCCATCCCAAAAATGCTCCCGTCTTTCATAATCTTGAATTCGTGGATCTTCTTTTGGCTTAGTAAAATAGAACGGTCTATTAACCACCATTTCGTATGCCCAAGTATTTTGCATCGAAGTTTTAAACGCATTAAAACGTTCCCAATAAAATGCTTTTTCCTTCTCCAATTCTTGATGTGCTGCTATAACCACTGCTGATTCAGCATTTGGGTAGGAAACAATAAACTGATTGAGCAAGTTTGTTTTTAAAAGTAAAGCATTGACTTGAGCATTATAGGCGTACCATTTTTTATTTTCTTCAGATGCGGAAAAGACAGGCGTAGCATATTCATCATTCGCTTGGAGTGTAAAGGCTATTTCCTTTTCTTTTCCATTGATAATTATATCTAAGTATTGCTCACTTTCTGACATTGCATATTGAAAACGATACACGCCTGTTTCAATATTAGCGGGTAAAGAAAGCGCAAAACTGTCTTTAATAATAACGGTGCCCCCAATAACAAAACTACCCACCCCAAATTTTTTCATCACTATTTTGGCATATTTAGTATTGTCTATAAATCTGCCTCTTACAATTATGCTGTTCTGGGCAAGGGCGATTGAACATGGAAATAATAAGGCTATTAAAAGTAGAATATTAAAAAAAGAGAACTTATAACTGTTATAACTTCGTCTTCTGTCAAAATTCATTAACATTATTTTATTTTTCTTTGCAGAATTGATGTTCAAAATCATATCCATTCTCATTCATTTTTACTTTTTAAACCACATCTAATGTTCATTGCCTTATCTGTTTTTTTTATTACTTAGCGATTTAAATAGTCCAAAAATTACCCATGACTCTTTTTTCACTTGAATTGATGCTGAATTATTTTTTTTAATAAACTTTAAACTTTCACATAACTAAATTGTGACAAATTTATCATTAAATTATACTGTAAATATTTTAATGCAATCAAAGTGGCCAAACATTTATCAAATGACCAATAAAGCGATTTGAAATGACCTATCTAGTTATCGAGGAGTATCAAAAAAAGGCGTTTTTTTAATAATAAATGACAAAATAGTGAGGAAAAAACACCAATTAACCGTTCTCGCTCGCATCTTGACCGTTCTCGCTCGCATCTTGCGAGTGAGTAATTAAACCGCCTCTGGCGTAATTCATTAATGATTATTGTTTTTATTTAAAATGAATATATTTGTGTTAGCATTTTTAATTGACAAAAAACAATGAATCGACAACTGTTATATGAGCGAATTTAGAAAAACGAGTGCAAATGATTTATATTTCGTAACACTTACAATTGTAGGTTGGGTAAATTTATTTGATTGAGAAATATATAAGCAAATTATTGTAGATAATTTAAGTTATTGTCAAGAAAAAGAGCATTTAGAGATATTTTCTTATGCAATGATGTCCAATCATATACACTTAATTTGTCGCAGGATAGATAATGATTTAAATGAATTATTAGGTCGTTTTAAGAGCTATACATCCAAACAATTCATAAAAGAAATAAAAGACAATCCTCGAGAAAGTAGAAAAGAGTGGCTTCTACAGAATTTTGAAGATTATGCAAAACGCAATAAACAATATTCAAATTTTCATATTTGGCAATATAAAAATCATCCTGTACATCTGTATTCCATTGATTTTATAAAACAAAAAATAAATTACATACACCAAAACCCAGTTAGGGCAGGTTATGTGAATGAAGCCGAGCATTATAAATATAGCAGTGCAAACATAGAAAGCCCGTTAAAATCATTAGAAATATGAAGTTAAGTAAAAGAGATGCCTGAGGCACTCGCAAGATGCGAGCTAGAACGGAAGTGTTTGGTTTAACAAAACCTTTTAAAAAACAAAAAAACCAACGCTATTCTAAAAATCAGTCAACGCAAATTGAGTTAAAAAACGCTCGGCTCAAAGCCGAGCGTGATAATATTAATCCCGAAGCTACGCTATTAATCATTAATACAACGCCCAGAGAACCCATTAACTCGGTTCCTGCCTAAGCAATGCAAAAAGTGTATGTTTAAAGTACTGCTGCCATTATTACTAATTTGTGGTCCTACTAAAGCTACAATTTGGTGTAGTATTTAAAGTAAAGGAATTACTACCTGCTGCGGTTGATGTTCCGGTAGCGGTAAGCACAATGTTTTGTGCACCTGTAGCACTAAAAGTACCCGTTGCTGTAAAAGTCACCCCATTTGCTGTTGCAGTGATGCCGTAAGTTCCTATTGTAGTAACCGTAGCCGTTATGGTTTGTGTTACACCTGATACGGCAGTACCAGCAGTCATAGTTCCTGCTGAAGTGGTGTTACAAGTGTATCCCGAAACGACCGCGGTGCCATTGGTAGAAACATGGGTTGTAGTCCTACTAAAATTGCAATTTGGCGTAGTATTTATAGTAAATGAATGACTACCAGCGGCAGTTGGTGTTCCCGTAGCAGTCAATACAATAGTTTGAGCGCCTGTACCTGCAAACGTGCCTGAACCTGCAAAGGTTACTCCGTTAGCCGTGATAGAAATACTATAGGTACCCACTGTGGTTACCGTAGCAGTAATAGTTTGTGTAACACCTGATACGAGAACTCCAGCAGTCATTGTTCCTGCCGAAGCGGTAGCACAATTGTATGCTGAAACAACTGCTGTACCATTAGAAGAAGCTTGAGTTACTGTCCTGCTAAAGCTACAGTTAGGCGCAGTGTTTAAAGCAAAGGAATAACTACCTATAGCTCTTGGCGTTCCAGTAGCGGTCAACACAATAGTTTGAGCACCTGTCCCTGCAAAAGTACCACTTGCTGCAAATGTTATCCCGTTAGCTGTGGTAGTAGAAATACTATAGGTCCCTACTGTGGTTACCGTAGCCGTAATGGTTTGGGTTACACCTGAAACGGCAACACCTGCATTCATTGTACCTGCCGAAGCGGTTGAACAAGTGTATTCAGAAACAATTGCGGTACCGTTAGATGGATTATCATTTGCAATACAGCGTAAAGGAAACCCGTAGGCTCGGTTGCCGCTGACGCCGCCCGCGGGACTGCTGCTATTAAAAAACAAGCTGCGCGTTTCGGTGCTATTAATCGAGCTGCTGCGATAGTAACCTATTGTACCGACATTGATCAGCGAACCGTTGCCGAGGTCGCAGTAGCCCGCCATGGGCAATTTGAGTGAAGAAGCTAGAGCACCTGCTGCGTTATTTCCTCCAGTCCAGGACTTACGTTGGATATCTAACTCGACATTAGTAGGTAAATTATAACCAATAGGGCAAGGGTTATTGGTTCCCGATAGCCCTTGCCATAAATTATCGTTTTGTGGATTACGCCAATCGTAAGGAGAACTAGCTATTAAAATAAAATTTGCATTACCGGTCACGTCAGCAGTAGATAAGGTAGTGGTGGTGTTGTTTATTAGTGAACCTGCCGAACTACTAGTCCAATTGACCAACTCATGCCCATCAGCTCCTCTACCCCATTGGAATAAAGAACCATAAGCGTTCTGATCAGTAGAACTGCTAGCTTGTGAAACAGGGTTAAAAGATGCTCTGCTGGTATTGGCATAATTAGCACCCAAGTTGTTGTTGAGCCATGTTTTGCCATCGGCTCCTAAAACAGGCATGTAAAACATCACGTGGTTGGCATCCGTTATATTGCGGTCTGGAATAGCTGCTATGTTTCTAAATTGAAAGATTGCAGCACCGCCGCTGTTGTTAGTAGCATAGGTAAACTGTGCTAACAACCATCCTAAATAATCGTTACCAATACCCGTTTGTATGTCTAATTTTTTAGCATTCAAGGTGCCCCCAGATGCTTGTAAAGTAGCGTTAATCGTTCCACTGCCCACACCTAGTGTTGCTGCAGCATAAGAGAACGTCACATTTCTTGTAATATTATCTTGTGTAAAGGAAGCAGGTACATTGATGGTTTGGGTAAATGCAGGTAAACTTACCGCAGCCGTTACCACTGTATAAGGAATTTTTAGCGTTACCCCAGTTTCGGTCAGTGCGCCTTGAACATTAAGCGTAAAAGATTCGTTGGTGCCGTTAGCTGCTTGTGCCGTAGCTAAACTTGCCGCTGCTGTTGGAGCCTTATAAGGCAAATAATCCAAGTCGTTCACAGAGGCTACAAAATAAGCACCAATGGCAGATAGTGAAATGTTGGCTGGGAGTGGTGCTAAAGTTGTTCTTGAAAAAATACAGTTAGGCGTGGTATTTAAAGTAAATGAATGACTACCCGCTGCAGTTGGTGTTCCTGTAGCGGTCAACACAATAGTTTGAGCACCAGTACCTGCAAAAGTACCAGATCCTGCAAAGGTTACTCCATTAGCCGTGGTAGAAATACTATACGTACCTACTGCGGTTACCGTAGCCGTAATGGTTTGGGTTAAACCTGTTCCTGTTGTAGTAACTCCTGCAGTCATTGCAACTGCCGAAGCGGTATTACAAATGTAAGCAGAAACGACTCCGGTGCCGTTGGTAGAAGGATCACCAGCAGACCAGTTTTTCCAATTAGCTGTACTCGTTGTACTTGTATTGGTTTGGATATAATTTACATCTGTATTAAAAATGGTTAATCCCGATGCAGGGCTTGCAATAGCGTTACGCTGTGCCGTGGTCATCCGCGGGTAAAGCATGCCTTGGCTTGTACTTACTACATCTAGTGCCGCATTGGCATTGGGCGTAGTAGTTCCAATGCCTACTTGCGCTTTACTCGCCAGCGAGCAAAACATCACCAAAATGAGTGTTGTTATTTTATTTTTCATATTCATAATTTCTTTTATTTAACCTAAAACTGAATCAATTCGTCAATGTAATCCAACTTGTACCATTGTATAATTTTACGGTGTTTGATGTTGTATTGTAATACACCATACCCGCTACGCCTGTTGGATCTGAGGAGAGTCGGGGTAGCAATACCCCTTTTGTGGTAGAGGTGACATCTAATACTGCATTGGCATTGGGAGTTGATGTTCCGACACCTATTCCTCCTACTGAAGTAGTAGTTCCTGATGCTACAGCAGTAGTTGCTCCTGTTAATATATTTAACCACAATGAGCCACTAATGGTTACTTCTAGTGCGTTTGTGCTTGTATTATAAATAATCAAACCGGCAGTTGGTGATTTTATACTGGCATCGCGCTGTGCTGTTGTCATTCTGGGAAATAGTAAACCTTGGTTAGTACTTTCTATTTCTAAAATAGCACTTGCATTTATGGTTGTTGGATTGTCACCTACTTTTAATTGGGCATTTGCTCCCAATATGATTAGCATTGCAAAGGATAGGATGATATTTTTTTTCATTTTAATTTATATTTTTTTTACGTTTCTTAGTTTATGTTATTTATTTAAAACTACTTTTGTTACAGTTGGATTACCAATCATTGGCATCTCTTTTAAGAAATAAATACCATTTGAATAAGGACTTAAATCAAAAATTAATTCCTTGTTCTTTTCTGGGTTATTAAATATTGCGATAGGTTTTCCATGCATATCGGAAAGTACATACTGAGAAGAAGAACTTGTGTTCTGTATCACTAAGTTGCCATTTGTTGGATTAGGATACACGACTACGTTTGTATTTACACTGTTTGTTCTTCCAAATTCCACCATTTTAATTGGGGAAGTTTCTGCACTGCCATCTCTGTCAAGCATATTTAGTCTGTAATAATTCACTCCCATTAATGGATTCGGGTGAATAAACTGATATTCGGCACTTTGCAAACTTGTTCCTTGCGCTTGCAATTCTCCAATTTTATTCCAAATTTCACCATTGATACTAGTTTCTACTTCAAAATGAGAACTGTTTATTTCAGAGGTGGTAATCCATGATAATAAAGATTGTTTTTCGTTTTGTTTGATAGCAGTAAAATCTAAGAGAGATATGGGTAGTGGGGTTAATGGTAAAGTTGATTTACTAAAAAAAGCACCATTTGCAGAGGGTGTATTAGCTGTAGCTGTATATGTTCTATTGTGAAGAACAGAATTAGAGACAGAACCAGTGGTATTGGTACCTTGGGCTCCTGATCCAAATTGCCATGTCCCTTGATTACCAACATATGGAACCCATTGAATAC
>JBIPNH010000182.1:0-3593 GCA_044373665.1 Bacteroidia bacterium | reverse complement strand
GTAGTGACGGAACTGATGGAGCAGATATACATATTGTCACAAATCAAGATGTAATTGATAATATAAAATCACAAAGAATACAATCATCCTCTGATCCAACATATTACACATATAAAGCCACTTTAGAGCAAGGAACTTTTTTTACATTACCACCATTTTCTGATAGAGAAAAAATAGATATACAAATGAAAACTCAATCACCAAATCAATTAAATGAAATTGGAGGTGAAGGTTTTTTGGCAGATAACGGCAGTTCCTTTATGGCCGAAGCATTTCCGGGGAAAAGTGTAAATGAAAATGATATCATTAAGTTTGCTGAAAGTGAAATTGAAGGTCTTGGAAAAAGGCAATTGGGCATGGAGGTGACAGTTGATAACCCAACAGATAATGCTAAAACTTTAAAAAAAGAATGGAAACAAAGCGCTTATGATGGTGGTGCAACAACTATAAGTAATTCGTATGATTGGCATTCACATCCATTTCATGTTGTGTATGCTTACTATCCCAAAAATGGAGATAAAATATTACAATACAGTTTAAATAAATTACCACCAAACGGTGAAAAAGTTCAAAGAATGGTTACTTTAGGGGGTGAAGATGATTTACCTAATTCCAATCCAAGTCAACATGATATTGACGAATCTGATGAAAAACCACACTATGTAATGAGTATGGCAGCTGGAACAATAACAAGACATAAAAAAGGAGAAACGAACACTACATTAAAAGAAAAAGTATTTTATGAGACTAAAGCAAAAGAAAAACCTAAGGATTAATTCATGAGATATTTTCTAGCAATATTATTTATACTAATAAACATTAGTTTTATCAGTGATGATGAAAAACACTTAGATATAAATTCTCGAGATGTATATTACACTTTTTTAAAAAGTGGAGAATCAACTTTAACAAGTATTCGATTTCAAGGGGTAGAGGTTAATAATTTTAAGAATAGATTTCATTTCGAAAATGATAGTTTTTTTTATGCAATTAGCTTAAATAAAAACTTAAAAAAATTAGATATAAGTGGAACTGATTTAAGAGAAATGCCTAATGATATATTTGAATTGAAACATTTAACAAACCTTAATTTAAGTGACAATAATCTTTCCAAAATAAACACTAAAATAAGATGTTTAAAAAAGTTAAAAGTACTATACTTAGGATATAATCAAATACAATCCATGGATCCGATTCTAAGAAATACAAATATTTGGTATTTATCTTTGAGTAATAATCAAATAAAAGAAATACCAAAAAACATTCATAGATTATATAAGTTGGAAACACTCTTTTTAGGATATAATAAAATAAAGATTATCCCTTCAAATTTAAGACATATAAAATGTTTAGAAGATTTGCACCTTAGAAATAATCTTATAGATTCAATCCCTGAATTTATAAGTCAATACAATGATTTTTCTTTAATTGTATATAAAAATAAAATAAATTACATTCCAAGAAGCTTTTGTAAAAATTTTAGATCATTATACATTCACTGTGACCCATCAGTAAAAGTCCCAATTTGCTTAAAAGAAAAGAATGAAAAAGAGTTTAGTGGGATACAGATATCGTCTAAAATTTATTATTGAACAAATTTGTATATTAAACTGCGGATAGTGAAAAACAATTTTTTTAAAAACAAACTACTACCTTTGTTAATCCAATAAAAAGTGCACCGAATCCACCCCCAAATACCTCTAAAACACACACAAACTAAACATTCTGTTTGTAGTGTGTGGGATATGGGGTATAGATATGGGTTTAATACGCAAGAAAGAGACGAAGATATTGCCAAAGGGCATTACACTGCCGAATATTGGGAGTATGATAGTAGGTTAGGAAGAAGGTGGAATTTGGACCCTGTCGACCAAGTTTGGATGAGTAATTATAGTGTTCTGATGAATTGCCCAGTTGTTATGATTGATTTTTGGGGAGATAATCCCAGCCCAAATAATTACGAAAAAAGTGCAATAAATAGAGCTGAGAAGCTATCAAAGAAAAATCCAGGATATATTGTTACTTTAGAAAAAGGCAATACAAATGAAGAATTTATAATATCAATTCATAAACCCGATATTAAAAAAACAATCTCTGTAAATACACCCAAAGATAATAAGATTTTATATGATGTTAATATTTCTCAATCAACTGTTGGTTATAAAGAAGTTCATACTGAAATATACAAAGTAGGAAGATGGGATAAGTTTGTGGCAATGTTTGGAAAAGGAAATGCAACTTTTAGTTTTGGTGTTGTTTTTACTTCAAAAAATGGAGGAAATAGCAATAAATTTGCTTCAATTTTAGATCCTGATGGAAAATTTATAACTGTTGACGAGGAAATAATGTCAATATTTGGGTCATTAAAATTAAAACCTGAGAGCAACAAGAGTGTATTAACAAGAAGTTTAAATACAGGGATTACAAAAGATAAAGAAAGTATGGACCAAACAATAAGAGAAACAGCTAACACATCAGGGGAATCATTAGGTGTAAAAAATGATAAAACAAAAGAGGAATATAACGGATTTAAGGTTTTAAAAAGGAAAAAGGAAACTAATCCTAAAGATGGTAAGTTATACTATTCTGATTCAGTGACAAATAAAAAAGGATGGATTAAATTTTTCAAACCTGTAAAATCAAAATGAGGTAAATATTGAAAAGAATAAGTTATGAAATCATTTGATAAAGAATTTAAATTAATTATTGTAATAATGTGCTCAATTTTTTTTTATTGCAGTTGCAATCAAAATTATAGAAATTATGAAATTAATAAAAGACAATTTGGAGATACAATAGTTATAGATTCTATTTTAAATAAGAAAATAATTTCAAGGACCGCATATTTAAATGAAAATATTTATATTCACATTAATTTTGAAAAACAGTTGAAATTCTTTTATGATAAAGGGAAAATTATAAAAAAAAATGACATTGAAAAGAATTTTGAGTTTCGTTATTATACTAATGGAAAAATTAAAAGTATATTAAAAAAGGACTCATTTGATAGAGTATATTATTACAACGAATATGATTCTGTAAATAATAATTTAATTGACATATATAGAGATATAAAAAGTGAAGATACTTTACTTAACAAAGACACCCTTTTGTGTATACCTAAAATTCACAATAAATTTGATAATATTGATAATTATAGATTTACAATACATTATGATAGTACTTATAAAATTGATAATAAAAACTCAACTATAATAAAAACTAAAGATGGATACAAATTATATTGTAAGTCAAAGTGTAATTTTATAACAAAAGTTTGTGACACGCTAGGTTGTTACTCTATACCTTTAGAATTGAAATTACATTAATTATATTCTTATATAAAACTTACGTTGTTAACCTTCAAAATGTTCACCCAATTACCAACAAAATACTCTCATTTCAGCCCGCCTGTTTGTAGTGTGTGGGATAAGGGGTATAGGTATGGGTTTAACACACAGGAAAAAGACGAAGATATTGCTAAAGGACACTATACTGCCGAATACTGGGAGTATGATAGCAGATTAGGAAGAAGGTGGAATTTGGACCCTGTCGACCAAGTTTGGATGAGTAATTATAGTGTTCTGATGAAT
>JBIPNH010000181.1:0-3618 GCA_044373665.1 Bacteroidia bacterium | reverse complement strand
TCCCAATGCTATAAAAGTAGAAACTAAAGCATATACCAAGTACATTTTGATAAACGGTTTGATAATAAACCAATCCGAAGCGCCCACATATTGCATGCTTTTGATTATAAAACGACGGGCAAACATATTGATTCTTACAGTGCTATTAATTAATAACAATGATATAAATAGTAAAACCCCTGCCAATGCCATTAAAATAGTTTTGATGGTATTGAAATTCTTATTGATTTGTGATAAAATGTTTTTCCCTAAATCGTCTTTAGCAAACACCACATCATCCACTTGAGGAAGTAAACGCAACTGTTTTTCGACTACTTGCATTTTTTGTTCATCCGCAAATTCAGATTTAATATTGATTTGTATGGAATGAGGAATAGGATTGTATCCTAGTGTTTTAATAAAATCTTCACCCGTTCTTGCAATTTCTTTGCGGGCAGCTACTTCTCTATCAATAAAACTGGTTTTGTTGATAAAAGGAAGTTGATTCATTTGTTTTTGAATCTCTTGTGCTTTCAGTTCGTCGGTGTCTGCGGCAAAAAACACGAAAACCTCAAAATTATTTTGGTAAAAAGAAGACAAATGGTTGGCATAAATAGAAACCAAACCTAATAGTCCTACAATAAATAGAACTAACGACATACTGATGATAGTAGGCCAAAAGGAGGTTCTTTTTTTATATTTTACTTCTTTACTCAATTTTAAAGGCGCAAGATAATCAATATTTACAAATAGTTAAAGTATTAAATACAGACTTATTTATACTGCAACAGGTGCTTTAATGGGAGGATGTGCGTTGTAATTTTCTAATGTAAAATCCTCAAATTTAAAATCAAAGATTGACTTTACATCTGGATTGATTTTCATAGTAGGGTAGTTATTGGGTGTTCTGCTTAACTGTGTTTCAACTTGCTCAAAATGATTGGTATAAACATGGGCATCGCCAAAGGTGTGAATAAAATCGCCATTCTGTAAACCACAAACTTGTGCTAACATCATGTTGAGCAATGCATAAGAGGCAATATTGAAAGGAACTCCTAAAAAAAT
The DNA here is from genome assembly GCA_044373665.1 of Bacteroidia bacterium. Lineage (GTDB taxonomy): Bacteria > Bacteroidota > Bacteroidia > NS11-12g > UBA955 > JABMMZ01. Next base: position 2,574 of record JBIPNH010000181.1, on the reverse strand, counting down.
ATCGGCACTTCGTTGGTACAATTGACAAGATAATTTGCCATCGGCTACGTAAAACTGAAACAAACAATGACAAGGGGCTAATGCCATTTTAGGCAAATCGGCAGGATTCCAAGCTGATACAATCATGCGTCTACTGTCGGGATTGTTTTTTATGGTATGTACTAAATCTTGAATTTGGTCAATGACTCCACCATCCGGACTGGCCCAACTGCGCCATTGCTTGCCGTAAACAGGTCCCAAATTGCCATTTTCATCAGCCCATTCATCCCAAATGGAAACCCCATTTTCCTTTAAATATTGAATATTGGTTTCGCCTTTCAAAAACCAAAGCAGTTCATGAATAATGGATTTTAAATGTACTTTTTTTGTAGTAACCAAAGGAAAACCTTCCTGTAAATTGAATCTCATTTGATAACCAAAAACACTTTTTGTGCCTGTACCTGTGCGGTCGCTTTTAAATGTACCATGTTCATACACATGCTTCAAAAAAGTTTCATACTGATTATTCATGTTACAAAAATATTGCTAATTAACGTGTTTTCGTTAACATATTTTAAACCAATAATAAGTTTATTTTGATTTTTGTAATGCCAATTGCCATTGCCAAGCCGATTTTACCATGTCAGATAAAGTGTGTTTGGCTTGCCAATGTAAATGTGAATTGGCTTTGTTATTGTCTGCCCATACTTGCATAATGTCACCTGCACGTTTAGGTCCAAATACGAATTTTAAAGAAACGTTATTTTCTTTCTGAAAGGTGTTAACAATGTCTAAAACCGAATAACCTTCGCCTGTACCAATATTAAAGACGTCAAATTTGTTTTCTGGATAGTTTTTAATAAATGCCAAAGCTTTAACATGGGCATCTGCCAAATCCACCACATGAATATAATCTCTGATACAAGTGCCATCAAGGGTGTCATAATCATTGCCAAAAATGGTCAATTGCTCACGAATGCCAATGGCAGTTTGGGTAATATAAGGCATTAAATTGTTTGGAACTCCCAAAGGCAGTTCCCCTATTAACGCAGTTGAATGAGCGCCAATTGGGTTGAAATAACGTAAAGAAACACAATTTAAAAACCCACATTCTGATAATATTTCTTCGCCTATTTGCTTGGTGTTGCCATAAGGTGAATTTGCCTTTTTAATGGGTGATAGCTCATTAACGGGACTGCTGTCTGGTTCGCCATAAACAGTACAAGAAGAACTGAAAACAATATTTTTAACCCCTTTTTCTTGCATTACTTCAAGCAAAGTGATTAAACCACCAATGTTATTTTGATAATATTTAAGGGGTTGTTCCACCGATTCACCCACAGCTTTAAAGGCTGCAAAATGGATGACTCCATCTATAGAATGTTGATCAAAAACCCTACTTAACGCTTCTTTATTGCAAACATCTATAGGGTAAAACACACATTTTTTGTGACTTATTTGCTCTATTCTGTTGAGTACATCTATAGAAGTGTTACTCAAATTGTCAACTATTATTGGCTCATAACCACTGTTTATTAGTTCCACCACTGTGTGTGAACCAATATAACCCAATCCGCCTGTTACCAATATTGTTTTCATTTTTTATGAAATACGTTTTACTTTTCCTTCTTTCAATTCGTAAACTTGTGCACTCTCTGGACAAGTGGCTTTGCTGTTTTCGTCAAACTTTAATTGATGTCCAAATTCACTCATCCATCCCATTTGTCGGGCAGGATTTCCAACTACCAAGGCAAAATCAGGCACATGTTTGGTGACCACAGCACCAGCACCAATAAAAGCAAATTCTCCAATATCGTGTCCGCAAACTATCGTTGCATTGGCACCTATACTAGCCCCTTTGCCAACTTTGGTTTGCGCATATTGGTTTTTGCGATTAACAGCACTTCGGGGATTAATGACATTGGTAAATACCATGCTTGGTCCCAAAAAAACATCGTCTTCACAAATTACACCGGTATAGATAGAAACATTGTTTTGAACCTTCACATTATTGCCCAAAACGACCTCAGGTGATATCACCACATTTTGACCAATGTTACAGTTTTTGCCTAATACACAATTGGGCATAATATGACTGAAATGCCATATTTTACTACCTTCGCCAATGGTGCAACCTTCGTCTATAATGGCTGTGGGGTGGTGATAAAAATCGCTCATCAAATTATAAACCTAAAACTTTTTCAGCCGGTGTTTTACCGTCAAACAACATTTCAGGATTTTCCAATAAATTTTTAACTCTTACCAAGAAACTCACGCTTTCTCTGCCATCAATAATTCTGTGGTCGTAACTCAATGCCACATACATGATAGGGCGAATGACGATTTGACCATTTTCAACCATCGGTCTTTCCACGATATTGTGCATTCCTAATATGGCAGATTGAGGTGGATTAACAATGGGAGTACTCATCATACTACCAAACACACCACCATTAGTAATGGTAAAGGTACCACCACTCATTTCTTCAAGAGATAATTTATTGTCACGGGCTTTTCCTGCCAAACGTTTTACTTCTTTTTCTATATCAGCTAAAGACAAGGTTTCAGCATTTCTAATCACAGGCACAACTAATC
>JBIPNH010000180.1:0-3631 GCA_044373665.1 Bacteroidia bacterium | reverse complement strand
GCACTCAATCCATTGATTATGAATATTAATAAGAATAATTGAATGACTTTTAGTTTCATGTTATTTAAGTTCAAAAGTGTTCATAAAAGCAGTGGTGAAGTTTCCTTCCCTAAAGTCTTTATTGGCCATAATTTGTCTTTGTAATGGTATAGAAGTGTGAACACCTTCGATAACGAATTCTTCCAAAGCTCTTTCCATCTTTACAATACACTCTTCTCTTGTTTGTGCACTAACGATTAATTTTGCAATCATACTGTCATAATTGGCAGGAATTACATAATTGGCATAAGCATGAGTATCTACTCTAATACCATGTCCTCCGGGGATGTGAAAGTTTATGATTTTTCCCGGACTTGGTCTAAAGTTGTTGTATGGGTCTTCTGCATTAATCCTGCACTCGATAGCGTGTTTGAATGGCTCGTAATCTTTTCCTGAAATTGGTTGACCAGCTGCAATTAAAATTTGCTCTTTTACTAAGTCATAGTTAATTACCTCTTCAGTAACAGGGTGTTCAACTTGAATACGGGTATTCATTTCCATAAAGTAGAAATTACGGTATTTATCAACCAAAAACTCTACAGTACCTACGCCTTCGTAATTAATACACTGTGCTGCTTTTTTGGCCGCATCACCCATTTGTTTTCTAAGTTCAGGGGTCATAAATGGAGAAGGACACTCTTCAATTAGTTTTTGGTGACGTCTTTGAATACTGCAATCACGCTCACTCAAATGACAAACTTTACCATATTGATCGCCTGCAATTTGAATTTCAATGTGACGAGGTTCTTCAATATATTTCTCCATGTAGATTCCATCGTTACCAAAGGCAGCACCTGCTTCAGTTCTGGCAGAATCCCAAGCTTTTTCAAACTCTTCGTCTTTCCAAATAATACGCATACCTCTACCACCACCACCTGCAGTGGCTTTAATGATAACTGGATATCCAATTGTTTGAGCAAGTTTAATTCCTTCTTCTGCAGAACTTAGCAATCCATCACTACCTGGGATGGTAGGAACTCCTGCTTTTTTCATACTATCTTTGGCATTACTTTTATCACCCATCCCATTGATTTGTTCTGGAGTGGCACCAATAAATTTAATTCCGTGGTCTTTACAAACTTGGCTAAACTTGGCATTTTCACTCAAAAAACCATAACCAGGATGAATAGCATCAGCATTAGTTATTTCAGCAGCTGCAATGATATTTGGAATTTTTAAGTAAGATAGATTGCTTGGAGCAGGACCAATACAAACCGCTTCATCGGCGAATCGAACATGCAAACTTTCTTTATCGGCGGTACTATAAACAGCTACTGTTTTAATTCCCATCTCTTTACAAGTACGAATTATTCTAAGTGCTATTTCACCCCTATTGGCAATTAATATCTTTTTAAACATAATTAAAACTAGTTAGGTTCTACTAAAAACAATGGTTGATCATATTCAACAGGTGTTGCGTTATCAACTAAAACTTTAACTATTTTACCGCTAATTTCTGACTCAATTTCATTAAACAATTTCATTGCTTCGATGATACAAACTGGTTTACCAGGTTTAACTTCATCTCCAACATTTACAAAAGAAGGTTTATCAGGAGAAGATGAACGATAAAATGTTCCAATCATTGGTGATTTTATTGTTATAAGATTAGATGCTGCTGGAGCACTCGTTTCTGTATTCGCTTTTGGCGCTTCAATTGTTTGTTGAACAGGTGCAGCCATTTGTGCTGCTGGCATAGAAGTGGCTTGAATATACTGAGGCGCTGCAACAATATTTTGTGCCGGTTTTCTAATCACTAATTTAAAGTCTTTTTTTTCAATTTCGACTTCTCCAACGTTTTTTTGTGAAGACACAAATCTGATTAAGTTTTCGATTTCTTTAATATCCATAAGTTGTATATTTATTTATTCTATTTTTAAATTATTTTATTGACTGTCGTATGCCCATTTGATATACATACTTCCCCATGTAAATCCTCCGCCAAATGTTGCTAAGATAAGGTTATCTCCTTTTTTGAACTGTTTTTCGTAATCCCAAAACAATAAAGGAATTGTTCCACTGGTTGTATTTCCGTATCTTTCGATATTCATTAAAACTTTTTCAGTTGGTAAATTCATTTTCTCAGCTGTGTAATCAATGATTCTTTTATTGGCCTGATGTGCCAATAAATAAGTCACATCATCTGATTTTAAATGGTTACGTTCCATTATTTGAGTAGAAACATCAGCCATATTGGTCGTTGCAAATTTAAATACTGTTTTTCCTTCTTGGTAAACATAATGTTCTCTTGCATCAATGGTTTCATGTGTAGGTGGTTTTAATGAGCCACCAGCTTTTTGGTGCAAGAACTCTCTTCCACTTCCGTCTGATTTCAACACAGAGTCTATAATACCGTAACCTTCAAAGTTTGGTTCTAGCAATACTGCCCCACCACCGTCTCCGAATATTATACAAGTATTTCTATCGGTGTAATCAATAATGGCGCTCATTTTATCAAATCCGCAAACCACTACTTTTTTGTGTTTCCCTGTTTCAATAAACTTAGAACCTACTTCCAAAGCATATAAAAAACCGCTGCAAGCAGCGGAAACATCAAAACTCCAAGCATTTTTTGCTCCTACTTTATCAGAAACAATGTTGGCACATGAGGGGAAAACCAAATCAGGTGTTACTGTTGCTACTATTAATAAATCAATTTCCTCTGCTGAAATTCCTCTTTTTCTGAGTAATTCATTGACAGCTTCCATTGCCATATCTGAAGTAGCTTTTCCAGGTTCTTTTAAAATCCTTCTTTCTTTGATACCTGTTCTTGAGGTAATCCATTCATCATTGGTATCAACCAACTTTTCCAAATCGAGGTTGGTTAACTTTGTTTCAGGAACATAGCCTCCAATTGCAGTTATAGCAGCGGTAATTTTACTCATTAAAAATCAGTAATGTTTGTAATAGGGTTGCAAATTAAAAATAAGTTGTGAAAAATAATCAAAAAGATTGCTTTATTTTTTCAATTAGTTTAGAATTAACGACATCAATAGCTAATTTAAACATGTTACAGAAAGAATCTTCTTTAGAAATACCGTGACCAACGATTACAGGTTCGTTTACTCCAAGTATGGCGGAACCACCATAATTTCTAAAATTAAAACGGTTTAAATAGTCGTTATTCACGCCTAATTTGGAGAATGTGTAGTAAAAATCTTCACACAATTTCAATACAATATTACCTGTAAATCCATCACATACAATTACATCGGCTTTGCTATTAAACAAATCACGACCTTCTACATTTCCAACAAAATTGATTCTATCGTTCATTTCAAGCTGCGGGTATGCTGCTTGATTTAGTATATTTCCTTTTTCTTTTTCTTCGCCAATGCTAAGGAGTGCTACTTTCGGATTATCAATTCCGAACACATAATGAGCATACAGAGAGCCAAGTATTGCAAATTGATTCAATACTTCAGGTTTACAGTCTGCATTAGCACCTACATCTAAAAGAACACCAAATCCCCCATCTAATTTAGGTAAGATAGAGGTGATTGTTGGTCTTTGAACGCCTTCGATAGCTTTAACTGAAAATAAAGAACCTACTAACATAGCTCCTGTATTTCCGGCACCTATCAAGGCCTCA
>JBIPNH010000063.1:0-12499 GCA_044373665.1 Bacteroidia bacterium | reverse complement strand
AAACAGCTTACTGAAAGAGTAAGCTGTTTAGAGTGCGATATAAGTATTTAGGTATTAGCTAAAGACACCATCAAGGATAATACCTGTGCTACCACTGTTGATACACATTACAGGAACTTTACCACTGTGGTTAACAATTTGTTGTGCATAGCTACCTAATAAAAATTCACTGAATCCTTTTTCTTGTTGAGTCATAATGATTACCAAGTCAGCACCAATTTCATCAGCATAGTTAAGCGTGTCTTCAGCAAAGCTATCTGGATATTTGTCATCATCCAAACCTCTCACAATGTAATTAGCATTGTTTTGAGATAATATGTCTTGAGTTTGATTGATGACACCAAAAATTTTGTTTTTGTATTCAGAATCCGTTGAGTTTTCATAAATAACATGGATAGTGCTATTGAATTTTTTAGCCACATGGATTGCCCATTTTAATTTCTGTCTACTTTCTCTTGACAAATCGATGGGTAATACAATTTTTTCATAACCATTTTTACCAATAGGTTGGTCTTTAATTACAATTACAGGAACCTTTGCGTAGTTGATAACACGGCTTGAATTACTTCCAATAATTTGCTGTAATCCACTTGCACCGTTTGTACCCATCATAATGCTGTCAAAGTTTTCTTCTTCAGCAATTTCATTAACAACTTTATACACTTTACCATATGCGATTCTTTTGTTAATTTTTACATTAGGAAATGTTTGTTGAGAATCAGCAATAACTTTGTCTAAACGAGAATTAATAGCTTCTTCTATTAATTTCATTTTTTCGTCGTTACCAAATAATCCGAATAATCCACCTTCATCTTGTACATTAATTAATGTAATTTCATTGCCATAAACTTCAGCAATTTTGAGGGCATGTCCTAAAGCATTGTTTGCTACATCAGAGAAATCTGTAGGGACTAAAATGTTGTTGTTGTTAGTTCTATTCATTTGAATGTTGTTGTTTTTAATTAAGCCATATTTGAGTATACATTTTGAACGTCTTCATCTTCTTCTAAACGTTCAATTAGTTTTTCAACTTGTAGTTTTTCTTCTTCATTTAAAGTCACTACACTTGTAGGAATTCTTTGTAGTTCAGCACTCACTATTGTCAATCCTTTTGATTCAAGCGCTTTTTGCATGTTACCGAAGTTTTCAAACGATGCCGTTAGTACCATTTCATTTTCTTCAATTTCTATGTCTTCTAATCCTGCGTCTATTAATTCCAATTCAAGTTCTTCTGTATTTACGCCATCAGTATTGATAATAAAAATGCTTTTTCTGTCAAATGCAAAATCCAAGCAACCTGATTTACCCAATTCACCACCACCACGGTTTAGGTGCATTCTGATATTAGCCACTGTTCTGGTTGGGTTGTCGGTAGCGGTTTCAATAATTAAACCAATGCCTTTCATACACATAGCTTCGTAGGCTACCTCTTCGTAGTTACTAGTGTCTTTGTTAGAAGAACGTTTAATAGCAGCCTCAATTCTGTCTTTGGGCATGTTTGCACTTTTGGCATTGGCAATAACAACTCTTAATTTAGAATTAGTGTCAGGATCTACTCCTCCACCTTTTACTGCCATAGCTATTTCTTTGCCGAATTTGGTGAATGTTTTAGACATTTTGTCAAATCGGGCAAACATCGTGTGTTTTCTTTTCTCAAATACTCTTCCCATAGGATATTATAATGCTTCTTTTTGGTATTAAATAGTGCGTTGCAAAGTTAATGAATTTTAACTCAAATTTTCTCTATATTGTTCTTAATTATTTGTTTATGTCCACTCTGTTGATTTGCATAGTAGGATGTTTTTCTTGTATCTTCTTCATCATTAAATCCAAATGTTGCGTGTCCTCGACATACACAGAAATAGTGCCCTCAAAGGTTCCTTCGTTACTTTCAATAGTGATTGATTTCATATTTACTTCTAAATTTTTACTAATAATATCAGCTAAACTACTCACCACACCTACATCATCTATTCCAATGATTTTGATTATCGCCAAAAACTTGGTTTCTTGTTTGATTAAATTCTCTTTCCATTGCGTTTTTATAACCCTGTAACCGTAATTACTCATCAAAGATACCGCATTTGGACAATTAGTTCTGTGTATTTTAACCCCCTCGCCAATGGTAATAAATCCAAAAATATCGTCGCCCGGAATTGGATTGCAACATTTGGATAATGTATAACTTAGGTCGTTATCTTCGCCTACAATAATTTCATTTTTGCTACCTGATGCACTTGCTTTCTCTTTTGCTTTACTTGGTTTTGAAAGCTTATTTACATTGGGTTTAAAGTTTAGAATATTTTCAATATCTAACTTGTCATGACTGATTAATCCTTTTTGGATGTTGTAATACAAATCAAGCTGACTTTGTATTTTAAAGAATTTTACAATTTTTTGAACATTGTCATCGTTGAATGTAATTTTTTCTTTTGAAAATTTCTTCTTCAGTATTTCTTTACCTTCTTCAGCGGCTATTCGTTTGTGTTCTCTTAAGTAATTTCTAATTCTAGCAATTGCTTTTCCTGTCACTACAGAATTGAGCCACTCTTCTTTGGGATGTTGTTTTTCTGAAGTTAGAATTTCCACTTGGTCACCGTTTGTCAACACATGACTAATAGGAACAAGCTTATTATTTAATTTAGCGCCTATGCATTTATTCCCTACCTCTGTGTGAATTTCGAAAGCAAAGTCAAGCGCAGTAGCTCCAACAGGCAGCTTTTTTAAATCGCCTCCCGGTGTAAATACAAATATTTCATCGTGAATCAACTGTAGTTTAAAATCATCTAAAAACTCTAAGGCATTGCTCGATGGATTTTCTAACACTTCTTTGATTCTTGACAACCATCCGTCTACACCTTCCGACTTACTTTGGGATATGCCATCCATTGAGTTTTTGTATTTCCAATGGGCTGCGTATCCTTTTTCAGCAATTTCATCCATTCTTTTGGTTCGTATTTGCACTTCAACCCATTTTCCATCGTTTGCCATTACGGTGGAGTGTAAACTTTCGTAGCCATTACTTTTGGGTGTTGTAATCCAATCCCTCGTTCTCTGTGGATTTGGTTTGTACTGATCGGTTACCACAGAGTATGCAGTCCAACAGTCTGCTTTTTCCTTTTCGGGTTTTGAGTCTACTATGATTCGAATTGCAAAAAGGTCATACACTTGTTCAAAAGGAATGCCTTGATGGTTCATTTTCTTTAGAATACTATAAATGCTTTTTGGTCGACCTTTAATTTCATATACCAAACCTGCTTCGTCTAATCTTTCTCTGAGTGGTTCAATGAATTTTTTGATATAACGGTCACGAGCTGCTTTTTTTGCATTTAGTTTTTGACTGATTTCTTTGTAGGCATCGCGTTGAGTATATTTTATAGCCAAGTCTTCGAGCTCGCTTTTGACATTATACAAACCTAAACGGTGGGCTAGGGGTGCATACAAAAACAGTGTTTCGCTCGAAATTTTCAATTGATTTTTGCGACTCATGCTTTCCAAAGTTCTCATGTTATGGAGGCGGTCGCACAGTTTAACCAATATCACTCTTACATCATCACTAAGGGTAAGGAGCATCTTTCTGAAATTTTCAGCTTGCATGCTATCAGTATGGTCAAATACCTCTTGTATTTTAGTTAAACCATCTACGATTTTGGCTATTTTTTCGCCAAATTTTCTTTTAATGTCGAGCAGGGTATAGTTACTGTCTTCAACAACATCGTGGATGAGTGCACACACAATAGAAGTAGTTCCAAGACCAATTTCACTAGCGGCAATTTTGGCAACAGCAATAGGGTGATAAATATAGGGTTCACCTGATTTTCTGCGCATGTCTTTGTGTGCATCTAAGGCTAGGTCGAACGCCGAACGAATGAGTTTTTTTTGTTCGTTTGTTAAATCATGTCGAATAGAGCGAAGTAAAGATTTGTATTTTTTTAAAATTTCTTTACGCTCAATTTCATCTCTTTCTATCAATGATACTTCGTTTTCTGCCATTTCGGATTTTTTACAAAATTAATTGAATAGAACGAAACTTAATTCACAGCTTGGATTAAAAAATAGACAAAAAAAAGCTGCCCTTTTTGAGGGCAGCTTTTCAAAATTATTAATTTAAATAGATTAAGCCATTAAATTTTTAGCTTCTTCCATCCAAGTATGCCAAGTCTCTAAGCTAGTCATGCTATCTTGAGTTTCTAATTCGGCAATTCTTTCGTCTGTTAATGAAACTAAATCAGCATAAGAATTAATTCCAAGTGCGTTTAAACGTTTTTCAAAAGCTGGGCCAATTCCAGTGATTTTTTTCAAGTCTGAATTATCAGTCTCGTTGCTCTCTGTAGTAGCTTCAACTTCTTTTACTTTTTTAGGCGCTTTTGCTTCTTTAGCATCTTTTTTATCGTTAGCATTGTCAAACATTGCTTTTAAATCGTTGAAAGCATCTAACTCACCAAGCGTAGATTTATCTGCAGCTTTGTTGATGTTTTTAACAATTTTAGCAGCTTTGTCGCTTTTGTTTTTCTCTTCATCTTTGTTTTTCTCTTCAGATTTCCAAGTGTTGGTGTGAGATAAAATAATGCTTTTGTTTTCTTTATTGAATTCAATAACCTCGAATACTAATACTTCAGAATCTTTGATTTTGCTTCCGTTCTCTTTTACAAGGTGACGTTTTGGTGCAAAACCTTCGATACCATATTGTAATTGTACATTAGCACCTTTGTCGTTGATTCCAACAATTGTACCTTCGTGTTTACTGTTAACAAAGAAGATTGTTTCGAAAGTGTCCCAAGGATTTTCTTCTAATTGTTTGTGTCCTAAAGATAATCTTCTGTTTTCGCTATCTACTTCTAATACAACAACATCGATAGACTCATCTTTTTTAATGAATTCTGAAGGATGTTTGATTTTTTTAGTCCAAGATAAATCAGAAACGTGAATTAATCCATCAACACCTTCTTCTAGTTCAACAAATAAACCGTAAGAAGTTAAGTTTTTAACAGCACCTTTGTGTTTGCTTCCAACTTTGTATTTTTCAATGATTGATAACCAAGGATCTTGTGCTAATTGTTTAATACCTAAAGATAGTTTGTGTTCATCTTTTTCTAAGGCAGTGATAACAGCTTCGATTTCATCACCAGTTTTTAAGAAATCGTGAGGACTTCTTAGGTGACTGCTCCAACTCATTTCAGAAACGTGAATTAAACCTTCAACACCTGGTTGAATTTCAACAAACGCACCGTAATCAGTTACAGTAACTACTTTACCTTTTACTTTTTCACCAACTTTAAGTGAATCACCAAAACTGTCCCAAGGGTGTTCTGATAATTGTTTCATACCTAAAGAAATACGTTTTTTACCTTCGTCAAATTCTAAAACTACAACTGTAATTTTTTGATCTAAAGAAACCATTTCTTCTGGATTGCTGATACGTCCCCATGACATGTCTGTAATGTGAAGTAATCCGTCAATACCACCTAAGTCAACAAATACACCAAATGGTGCGATGTTTTTAACAACACCTTCTAATACTTGACCTTTTTCTAATTTAGATAAGATATCAGATTTTTGAGCTTCGATATCATCTTCAATTAATGCTTTATGTGAAATTACAACATTTTTGAAAACGTCGTTAACTTTTACAATTTTGAACTCCATGTCTTTACCAACATACTGATCGTAATCTTTAATTGGTTTAACATCTATTTGAGAACCAGGTAAGAATGCATCTATACCCATTAAATCAACAACCAAACCACCTTTTGTTCTGGTTTTTACTAATCCTGTTAAAACAGTTCCTTCTTCCATTGCTTTAGTAATGAAATCCCAAGATTTCTCTAAAATAGCACGTTTTCTTGATAAAATTAGTTGACCATTAGCATCTTCAACAATCTCTAAGTAAACTTCAACATTGTCACCAACTTTTAAATCGGGCATGTCTCTAAATTCATTACGTTGAATAACACCGTCTGATTTAAAGCCTACGTTGATAACAACTTCTCTGTCGTTGAAAGCAACTACAGTTCCGTTTACTAATTCATTTTGAGTCAGACTTTTAAGAGAGCTAGTGTAAAGGTCTTCCATCGCTTTACGTTCTGCAGAATTGTAGTTAGAAAATCCTGCGTTGTCCATACTCCAGTCAAAGTCTGAATTGTCTGGGGTCGCATTACTAGAATGCTTGGTTTTGGTTTGTTTTTCTGTGGCTGCATCAACCCCGGTTGATACGTTGCCATTGTTTAATTGTTCTTCTGTCAAATTTTGTTTCCTCCTTTGTGGGGCGGCAAAATTAGAAATAATTATTTTAATATCCTAAAATTTTTTAACGTTTAAAAATACGCTCAAATAATTAATGTTAGAATTTACAATGTATGCAGATTTTAAAGGCTACTTCATTGCAAATACTTCAAAAAAAATTTACAATTAATATTTATCTAGTAATTTGTTCATGTTGTAAATAAGGCCTTATCAATTGCCCTGTAAATGTTTGTATATTAACGATGCAATTCTCATTAGATTTAATGCCATCACTTATTGAATTACTTGATTACGTAAAAGTGCTAAATAAAAAAAGTTGAGCGGTTATGCTCAACTTCTTAAATATTGTTTTGTGGTGAAACTTATTTCTTAACAGCTTCTTTCACTTTTTCGATTACTGTTTTTTGATCAACAGTAGCCTCTGAAGTTGGTAATTCAGTAATTGTAGAATCTTTTGCTTCGTTTGCTTTCATTGCAGCAGCTTCTAACCCTTTGGTGTATATGTTAGTCATTTCTGTCCATGAAGTTTTCACTGATTCTAATGCAGTTTTTGAAGCTTCGTCTAATTCTGTTTCGTTAACTGAAGCTAATACGCCATTAAAACTCTCAGAATAACCAATCCAAGTTGCTGAATCGTATGTAGTTGTTGAACCAATTACATTTTTAATGGAGTCAACCCATGAGGTAAGTTCTACAACTTTGGTTGCAGATTCAGTCACTTTTGGTGCGTTGTTACAAGCTACAAATGCACTTGCAATAATTGATAGAATAAAGATTTTTTTCATTTTTTATAAAAAGTACTGCAAAATTAGAGATAATTTATAATATTGCAATACCAATTTTTGAACCATTTTTTAAACTCTAATATTGAATATTTGAAAGGGGTAGGCCCCCAAAAAGCTGAAGTTATTAAATCTGAACTTGGGCTTTTTACTTTTAAAGATGTTTTGCAATATTACCCAACAAGATATGTCGATAAATCGAAAGTATCGCTTATCAAAGAGTTTTCTGAGGAATCGCCTAATATCCAAATCAGAGGTGTTTTGCTTGATTTCCAATTGCAAACGTCTAAAAATGGTAAACGTCTTAGCGCTGTTATTAAAGACAGTAGCGGTGTAATAAATTTGGTGTGGTTCAACAATTACCAATACGTCATCAAAAATCTAAAACTGCAACAAGTTTATACCGTTTATGGAAAGGTTACTAATTTTAATGGTACGCTCAGTATTTCTCACCCCGAAATAAAATTGTATACCCCCGAAGATGACAAACTTGGTTTGAAAATGGAACCAGTGTATCCGTTAACTGAGAAATTGAAAAACAGGTATGTTGATTCTAAATTAATTGGTAGCATGGTGGTTCAAATTGTTACTAATCCTCAGTTTTTGTGGTTAGAATTCATTCCTGACACTATAACTCATCCCATTAAGTTAATTTCCGCACAACAAGCCATCAAATGGATTCATTATCCAAGAACGGAACAAGAAGCAAATGAAGCAATCCGCCGAATAAAGTTTGAGGAAATGTTTGTTTTGGCAATGCGTTCTGAAAAAAACAAAGCCCTCAGAAAACAAACTCAACAAGGGATAAAAATGCCCAAAGTGGGAGATAATTTCAATCAATTTTACAAAGAACACCTCACTTTTGAACTCACGAATGCTCAAAAAAGGGTTATCAAAGAAATTAAAGACGATTTGGCACACGGCAGTCAAATGAATCGCTTGCTTCAAGGGGATGTAGGAAGTGGAAAAACAATCGTTGCTCTCCTGTGTATGCTTTTGGCCAAAGACAATGGTCATCAATCTTGCTTAATGGCACCAACTGAGATTTTGGCATTTCAACATTACATTACCATCTCCGATTTATTGAAAGATTTGCCTGTCAATGTTCGCCTGTTAACTGGTTCAACAACTGCTAAAGATAGACGTGTAATTTTAAGTCAGTTAATAGACCATCAAATAGATATTCTTATAGGAACGCATGCGCTTATTGAAGATGATGTGGCTTTCCATTCTATGGGATTGGCAATTATTGACGAACAACACCGTTTTGGGGTGGCACAAAGGGCTAAACTTTGGAAAAAGTCAAACAATCCTCATATCTTAGTAATGACCGCAACGCCTATTCCCCGAACATTAGCAATGACTGTTCACGGTGAATTGGATGTTTCTATTATTGACGAACTACCCAAAGACAGAAAACCGATTAGAACCTTGCACAAAGATGAAAGCTTAAGATATGAAGTGATGTCTTTTGTGAAAACACAAATTGACAAAGGACGGCAAATATACATCGTGTATCCATTGATTGAAGAATCTAGTAAATTGGATTTGAACGATTTAATGAACGGTTACGATGAGGTTAATTCCTATTTCCCTGTACCTAAATATCAAATAAGTCTGTTGCATGGTAAAATGAAACAGGATGTAAAGGAGTTGGAAATGAACCGTTTTAAGAATGGAATTACTCAAATAATGGTTTCAACTACGGTTATTGAGGTGGGAGTCAATGTTCCTAATGCCTCAGTAATGATTATTGAAAATGCCAACCGATTTGGATTGTCACAATTGCACCAATTAAGAGGAAGAGTAGGAAGGGGGACTGAACAAAGTTTTTGTATTTTGATGACCAAGGATGAATTGAATTATCCATCAAAAAAAAGAATTAATACCATGTGTAAAACCAATGATGGTTTCATTATCTCTCAGGTTGACCTTGAGTTAAGAGGTCCCGGCGATGTGTTAGGTACTCGTCAAAGTGGATTGCCCGACTTTAAATTATTGGATTTAGGTAAAGATACCGAAATCATTGATTTAGCAAAAAGAGCCGCCGCCTATTTATTAAAATTAGATTTTGATTTAAAAGACCCGAATCACAAACCATTACTCCACTATTTAATACAACATCAGTCTGACCATTTTTGGAGCCAGATTAGTTAATAGTTATTAGGGATTAGGATAGAGGAATTAGGATTTAGGGGTATTTGTGCCAGAGGCATAGCGCAGAATCACTAGCAAGATGCAAGCGAGAGCAGGTTTAGTTATTGGTTATTAGTTAATAGTGTAATGGTTAATTAGCCTCGTCGTGGCGAATTAAAAATAGATTCAAGACGTACAGCGTGATTGTTGATTTGCTCTTTTGTCATCCTGAGTTATTCAGCTATGCTGAATAGTACCGAAGGGTGTCAAAAGGTTGAATGTTGAATTGGTTTAAAGGATATAAATACTTTGGGGTTTGGTCATTCTGGAAAAAGTTGAGCGTAGGAATGAGCAGAGGACTTTTATACTGAATCAAGTTCAGCACAGGTCTCAGAATCTGCTTATTCTTTCAAGACGTACAGCGTGAGGTTATTGGTAGAGACGCCATGCTTGGCGTCTTTAAATTATATTCCTCCAGAGGAGGAATATAATAATAGCCACGGGTTTTAACCCGTGGGTAGGGTTTTAACCCGTGGTTATGAGCGAACCAACACAATTTTTTGGCGACTTTTTTGCTTTTGTTTTGCAAAAAAGATGACAAAAATCAAGTAAATGCCAGAGGCAAAGTATTGAATCACTAGCAAGATGCTAGCGAGAGCAGGAATCAAGTAAATGCCAGAGGCAAAGTATTGTATCACTAGCAAGATTCTAGCGAGAGCAGGAATCAAGTAAATGCCAGAGGCAAAGTATTGTATCACTAGCAAGATGCTAGCGAGAGCAGGTTACTGATTCGGTGTTAGCTTATTAAAAACGAATACTCAATCCAATTTGATGTTGATTGAACTGCGACGATGAATGTAGGTTCCAATTCTTTTTTCGTTGCAATGCCAATGGTTTGTCAATATTGAATTGATAAAAATGAGCATCTATAGCCGCATCTACTATATTAATTAAATAAACGCCTGAAAAGGCAATAATACTATAGTCACGATTGGTACGTGCTATGTTCCTTTGTGCTTGTAACACTTCGGGGTCCACTTTGCTGTATTTGCTGTCCGGCATGGTAGTGGGGTCGTTGTCATAAATCACATTTAAAGCTTTTTGTAAGTCGCGCACTTTTTGGCGATTGTCAAGCAAAAAATAACCTGTTACACCTAATCCGGCATATACAATTGGAATTTTCCAGTATTTTTTATTGTAGGCTTGTCCCAAACCAGGTAAAACGGCACTGTAAATGGAAGCCTTGTGTGGCGAATGTTTTTTTTCTTCGGTACTTTTTAAAGTATAAGAAAGGGAATGAGAATGATGGACTTTAATGGAGTCTAAACACCAAGCATTTAATAAGCTAAGATTAAAAATAAATAACAGGACAAATTTATTCATCGACGTTTAACGCAGTCAAAATTCGTTCCAAATCTACATATTGATTAAAAGGAATGACCAATTCACCTTTACTCCCTTTGTTCTTAACGCTGATTTTTGTTTTCAACTTTTTATTTAAATAGTCAAGTTTCAACTTAAGGGCATCGTCTATGTCAAAAGTATTGGGTTTAGGTTTTGCACCTGAAGCACCAGCCCCTGAAGATTTATCACTTTTAGCTAACTTGGCTAATTCCTCAGCATTTCTTACACTTAAATTATCATTGATAATACGGCTGTAAAGGTTAATTTGTTCAATGGCTTCGTCAATTGCTAGTATGGCTTTGGCATGACCCATCGAAATTTTATTGGCTTGAAGTGCTAACTGAATTTCTTCAGGTAATTTAAGTAATCTAAGGTAGTTACTTACTGTACTTCTGTCTTTACCAACACGCTCGCCCAATTCATCTTGTTTCAACTGACATTCATCCAACAATCTTTTGTAACTTAACGAAACCTCCATAGGGTTTAAGTTTTCACGTTGAATGTTTTCAATCAATGCCATTTCGAGCATTTCTTGGTCATTGGCAATTCTGACGTAAGCAGGTATTTTGTCGAGACCAGCTAATATCGAAGCTCTTGTTCTACGTTCACCACTGATTAGTTGGAACTTGTCATAACCCATTTTACGAACCGTAACAGGTTGTATTAATCCATGTATTTTAATGGATTCCGACAATTCATCTAATGCTTTTTGCTCAAATTCTGTTCTAGGCTGAAATGGATTGGCTTCAATCTGACTGATTTTTATAAAGTTTACACCACCACCTGCACGGTATTCGTCTGAAACTGTTATATCGTTATCGGCATTATTGAGTAACGCTGATAATCCTTTTCCTAATCCACCTTTTTTCTTGATATTTAATTCTTCTTTCGCCATTCTTTAATGTGTTGTCTGCTTGATTTATAAAATTATTTTTTCGTTATTTTCTAGTTTTGTTAAACCATTTGCTTGCAAGATTTCTCTGGCTAAGTTAAGATAGGTTGTTGATCCTTTACTAGTAATATCGTGTGATAAAACTGGCAAACCAAAACTTGGTGCTTCACTTAATTTAGTGTTTCTAGGAATTATGGTATCAAATACCATATTCTGAAAGTGCATTTTTACATCTTCAACCACCTGATTGCTAAGTCTAAGACGTGAATCGTACATGGTTAATAAAATGCCTTCAATGGCTAAGTTTTTATTCAATTCTTTTTGAACGATACGAATCGTGTTTAACAACTTACCCAAACCTTCTAACGCAAAGTACTCACACTGCACCGGAATAATGATAGAGTCGGCAGCACACAGCGAGTTTGTAGTAATTAAACCTAGAGAAGGAGAGCAATCTATAATAATGAATTCGTATTCTTTTTTAAGAGATTCAAACGCTTTTTTCATGACCTTTTCTCTGTTAGGTAAGTCAATCATTTCCAACTCAGCACCCACTAAATTGATGTTAGAGGGCAACAAATCAAGGAATTCTAGGTCGGTTTTTAAAATTACATCAGAAGCAGGGCGTTCGTTGATTAAGCAATCGTACAAACCTACTTTCACATTTTGTGGGTCGAACCCAATACCAGAAGAGGAGTTTGCTTGAGGGTCGGCATCCACAAGTAATGTTTTAAATTCAAGAACAGCCAAACTAGCTGCAAGGTTAATAGCGGTTGTAGTTTTGCCTACACCACCTTTTTGATTGGCTATTGTTATTATTTTTCCCATGTTAGATGTCTAATGCTTCGTTGATTTGTAATAGAGTCAATTTAATATTTTCTTTTTCAAAAGCTTGTTCAGCCGTTGAATGTTTGATTTTGATGTAAGGAAACGTGTCGAAATGCATTCCGATAATGTGATTGCAATTTAATAATTTTGCTGCTTTTACGGCATCATGGATATCCATTGTAAAATTGCTGCCAAGGGGTAAAAAAGCAAAATT
>JBIPNH010000179.1:0-3675 GCA_044373665.1 Bacteroidia bacterium | reverse complement strand
ACACGGACATCACACTGCCTCTGCCTTATTGGCTATGGAAGCTTTTGACCTAGCCGCTAATCCCGAAGCCTTTAAGGAACAACTCAAAACCACCCAAACATGGAAATGTAAACGCATGTATTGGAACACATTCAATTTTGGAACGATTAATACAACAAACCCCAATCAACTTAAAATTGATGTGGGTGGCTACAATCCTCTGTTGGGAAAAAGTTATGGTGAAATAGCCGCCGACAGCAGAACCATGCACAAAAGTCAAGGGTTTGGGTCGGCCAAACAACGCGGTCAATCCTTGGAATATTTCAAACTGATGAAAGGCGATTCTGCACAAAAAGAGTTGTTCGACAACATAGAAACCTCTTATAAACGCCTCGAAAATGGTGCCGCTGTCCAAAAAGCAATTAATCAATTAATTCAAACGTTCAATTACAATGTACCTGCCAATAATATTCCTGCATTATTAAAAATCAGAAAATTATTGGTTGCCCTCAATATTCCGCAAAACAAACATTGGGTTAATCCAAAGCTAAACCAATTGGATGGCATCATAAAAGCTTGTTTGGGACTGTTTATTGAAACAAGCACGACCTCAAATACCACTAGCCCTTCTCAAAAAATAGCGCTTATTACACAAGTAATTCTCAGAAACCAAGCTAATGTTAACCTTATTTCTGTTACTTATCCTGACGGTTCGGATTCTGCTATTAACAAAAGTTTAAATCACAATGAAATGGTCCAACTAAAAAGGGCTATAACCGTCCCTAAATCTTTTCCATACTCCAATCCTTATTGGCTTTCTACTCCACCACAAAACAATGTTTTTAATATCCCACAAGACTCCTTGCTTTTGTTGGCCGAAAACAAGCCTCCTTTTATGGTTTCTGTATTATTGACTGTTAATGGCGAGAAACTCACTTATGCTATTCCTGTCTTTTACAAGAATACGGACCCCACTAAGGGCGAAGAACATAAACCAATAGAAGTACTTCCAGAAATTGTGTTTATGCCGTTCAATTCCAAAATTGTGATAAACAACATCAATGAAAAGCTTTTTAAACTGACCATCAAAGCTATCAAAGACCAAGTGAGTGGCACTCTTAATTTTAAACCTAATAATTATGTAAAAATAGAAATACTAAATCCAGCGTTTACAAATTTGAAAAAAGGCGAAGAATACACGTTTGATGTGTTTGTAAAAGCGCAACAAAAACACGATTGCAGTATTTTGGAACCCTATATTACAAGCGAATCGAATACTTTTCAGCACATACTCAACAGAATTGAATATGACCATATTCCCCCTCAACTATTACTAGAAAAAGCTGAAATAAAGCTGTGTTTCCTTAACGTAAAAACCGCACAACTTAACATTGCTTATGTGGAAGGTTCGGGAGATGATATTGCCGAATCTTTGAAACAATTAGGATATAACATCACTTTTTTAACCCCTCAGCAATTAAACGAAACCAACTTATCATCTTATTCCGCAATCGTTTTTGGTGTTCGTGCTTTAAACATCCATCCAAGCATTAACCTAGCCAAAGACAAACTGAATTTATACATTAAAAACGGAGGCAATGTGCTGGTTCAATACAACACCAATTCCAGAGTGGGACCGGTTCAAAACAATATCGGCCCATATCCTTTTGACATTTCAAGAAACCGTGTAACTGATGAAAATTCGCCTGTAAAATTCTTACAACCTCAGCACCCTGCTTTCAATGAACCAAATATAATCTCTCCCAATGATTTTGATGCTTGGGTTCAAGAAAGAGGCATCTACTTTGCACAGCAATACGAAAAAAACTACATTGATTTGCTTGCTATGAATGACCCTGATGAATCGGAATTACTTGGAAGCCTTATTGTAGGTCAATATGGTAAAGGTCATTTTATATATACCGGCCTTGCTTTTTTCAGACAACTACCCGAGGGAAATGAAGGGGCTATGAAATTATTTGTAAATTTATTAAGCTTAAAAAATAATGACAACAGCGCAGAATAATCCTGAAAGAAAATGGCTAATAAGATACCTTTTGGTCATTTTATCTTTGTTACTTAATATCCTTCTAATGTATTTACTTACCCAATATTACGAATGAGTGAACTAGATTGGTTAGTAACTGGTTTAACGCTTTCTTTTATCGTTTTTTACGGTATGTGGAAAAGCAGGAATGCCCAAAACATTCAAGGATACTTGTTGGCAGACAAACAATTGCCTTGGTATCAAGTTGGCTTTTCTGTAATGGCGACTCAAGCCAGTGCCATTACTTTTTTGTCTGCACCCGGACAAGGATTTAGTGATGGATTGCGGTTTGTACAGTTTTACTTTGGTCTGCCCCTCGCCATGATTGTTCTTTGTGTTACTTTTATTCCAATTTTTCACCGTTTGAATGTGTACACAGCATACGAGTATTTGGAAAAACGCTTTGATACCAAAACACGAAGTTTAACTGCTTTCTTGTTTCTTTTACAAAGAGGTTTGTCAACTGGAATTACCATCTACGCACCCGCTATTGTGCTGTCAACCATCCTGAACATCGACTTGTTTACAACCATTATCATCAATGGAATTTTGGTCATTACTTATACTGTTTATGGCGGTACTAAAGCGGTTTCTTACACCCAAATGTTACAAATGAGCATTATTTTCGGGGGATTAATTATCGCTACTTTTATCATTATCGATTTGCTCAAAATAAATGTTAGCTTTGGGGAAGCACTGCAAATTGCTGGAAAAATGGACCGTTTGAATGCAATAGATACCACTTTTGATGTTGACAATAAATACAACTTATGGTCGGGCTTAATAGGCGGTTTCTTTTTGCAACTCTCCTATTTTGGGACCGACCAGTCGCAAGTTGGACGATACTTAACAGGCAGTTCCATACAGCAAAGTAGAATGGGCTTGTTGATGAATTCACTTATCAAAATCCCCATGCAATTTTTCATTCTCTTTATTGGTGTTTTGGTGTTTGTGTTTTATCAGTTTAACACACCCCCTATTTTTTTCAATCAATATGAAATCAATGAGATTAAAAAAAGCAATTACGCCACCGAATTTGTAAGTATAGAAGAACAATACAAAGCAGCCAATGAAGCCAAGGGTAAAGATGTGATTAACTTGGTGTCTGCGCTTAAAACGGAAGACCAAGCTCAAATAAACAAAGCACAAACAGCCCTACAAAATGCAGAAAAACAATGCTTAGACATTAAGAAAAAAGGGACCGACCTTATGCTCAAAAACAATGAAAAGGCAGACACCAACGACACCAATTTTGTTTTTCTGATATTCGTAACCAAGTATTTACCCCATGGCGTGGTAGGTTTACTTATAGCCATTATCTTTTTGGCTTCCATGGGTTCAACTGCCAGTGGGCTCAACTCATTGGCCTCCACTACGGTCATAGATTTTTATAAAAGACACCAAAAAACAGAGAAAAACGACAAGCATTACCTCACCGTTTCCAGACTAAGCACTTTGTTATGGGGTGTTTTTTGTATTATTGTTGCTCTTTTTGCTCAAAAATTGGGCAACTTGATAGAGGCTGTTAATATATTAGGATCTTTATTTTATGGCACTATTTTGGGTATTTTCTTGGTAGCTTTTTACCTCAAAAAAGTAGGAAGTGTGGCTGTCTTTTGGGCCGCTGTGTTCACAGAATGTTTTGTTAT
>JBIPNH010000008.1:0-43347 GCA_044373665.1 Bacteroidia bacterium | reverse complement strand
TGTTTAGGTGTTTAGGTGTTTAGGTGTTTAGTTGTTTAGGTGTTTAGGTGTTTAGGTGTTTAGGTGTTTAGGTGTTTAGGTGTTTAGGCGTTTATTAGGGATTTTAAAGAGTTTTTCAAGAACTAACTTTATGAAAATTTTGCATTATACTAGAATTTGAGAATTTCATTTACTCGCCTGACTCATTTTTCTCGCCCCTTTTTCCTAATTCACTAGGCTGAGCCTAGTCACGCTCACTCCTATTTCCTATTTCCTCGTCCCTAATTCCTATCCCCTAATTCCTATCTCCTATCCCCTAATTCCTATCTTCTATCCCCTAATTCCTATCTTCTATCCCCTAATTCCTATCTCCTATCCCCTAATTCCTATCTCCTTAACATGGCACAAAGATAAATTGTTTGAATGAATTTACAAAAATGGTTACTTTTGCAGTCATATTTTAAAAACATCATGAGCAAAGGACCCGTTTCACATTTTATAGAACACCATTATAGACACTTTAACGCAGCAGCATTAATGGATGCCGCCAAAGGATATGAAACCTTTTTAAATGAAGGCGGAAAAATGATGATTACTTTGGCAGGTGCTATGAGTACTGCTGAACTTGGACTTTCTTTAGCTGAAATGATAAGACAAGATAAAGTAGCTATCATCAGTTGTACTGGCGCCAATTTAGAAGAAGACATTATGAATTTGGTGGCACATAGCCACTACAAACGTGTTCCGAACTACCGCGACTTAAGTCCTCAAGACGAGTGGGATTTGCTAGAAAACCACTATAACAGAGTTACAGATACTTGTATTCCTGAAGAAGAAGCATTCAGACGTTTACAAAAACACATTCATCAACTTTGGAAAGATGCAGACGACAAAGGCGAACGCTATTTCCCACATGACTACATGTATAAAATGTTATTGAGTGGCGTATTGGAACAATATTACGAAATAGATCCAAAAAACAGTTGGATGCTAGCAGCTGCTGAAAAAAACATCCCAATTGTCGTTCCTGGTTGGGAAGACAGTACGATGGGAAATATTTTTGCTAGCTACGTAATCAAAAATGAAATGAAAGCTTCTACAATGAAAAGTGGAATTGAATACATGGTTTGGTTAGCAGATTGGTATAGAAACAACAGTTCAGGCAAAGGAGTAGGATTTTTTCAAATAGGTGGAGGTATCGCAGGAGATTTCCCTATTTGTGTAGTGCCAATGATGTACCAAGATTTAGAATGGCATGACGTTCCTTTTTGGGGATATTTCTGTCAAATTTCTGATTCAACAACCAGTTATGGCTCCTACTCAGGGGCTGTTCCAAACGAAAAAATCACTTGGGGCAAACTAGACATCCACACCCCTAAGTTCATTGTGGAAAGTGATGCAACTATTGTATCTCCATTGATATTTGCTTGGATATTGGGTTGGTAAGAAAACAACCCAATTCACACCACTTCTACCCTCTTCTTTTCAATTCAATATTAATTAAATTGAGTTCGCGACCTGCTTGTCCTTTTACAGAACTGTTTTCTTGTGCTCGTCTGCTCAAATAAGGCAACACGGCTTTTATTGGACCATAGGGTACATACTTTGCAACTCTGTAACCTCCTTTTGCTAGGTTATATGAAATATGGTCGCTCATCCCTAATAATTGTGCAAAAAACACATTAGGATGTTGACTTGACAAACCTTTTTCATTGAGTAATGTTGCTAAATACAATGAACTTTTCTCATTGTGTGTGCCTGCACAAATACTAATTCTGTCAATGTGTTCTAAACAAAACTTTAAGGCTTCATTGTATTCTTGATCTGTATTTTCTTTATTGAGATGAATGGGCGAAACATACCCCATTTTCAAGGCACGTTCTCTTTCTTTTTCAATGTAAGCACCTCTTACTAATTTAAATCCCAAAAAGTAATTGGTAGAATTTAACATAGACTGTAAATGCGCTACCCTTCCTGTTCTGTAACATTGAATGGTATTGTAAATAATAGCAGATTCCTTATTGAATTTTGCCATCATTTGATAAGTTAAATCATCTATTACATCTTGTATCCAAGAATCCTCGGCATCAACAAACAAACGCACTTTATTCTGAAATGCTTTTTCACAAATTTTTTCAAATCGGGATTTAACTCTTTCAAATTCAGCGTTTTCTTCTTCTGACAAATTCTCTTTTGCATTCACTTTTGTCAACAAATCCATGCGAGCAATTCCAGTTGTTTTAAAAACCGAAAAAGGAATAGAATCTCTGTTTTTTGCAGCCATTTCAATGGTATCTTCCACTTCTTTCATGGTAGCATCAAAAACTAATTCAGACTCTTCCCCTTCTACCGAATAATCTAATATAGTACCAATACTCGATTTACTCAACACTTGAACTGTTTTTTGGCAGTCCTGAATACTTTCACCTCCACAAAATTGAGCAAACAAAGTATGACGAATTAGGCTTTTTACGGGAGGCAAAATATCAATAAACAAGTTAGCTATTTTAGGTCCTTGTTTGATAATAAAAGGGTAACTAAAACTTTGAAAAAGTAATCTTGCTTTTTTTAATTCAGCATTGGATTTATGTTCAAATGCAATTTGGGTATTGTTAAAATCTAATGGAAGCATTCCTGTAATTATAGGCACAAAGGTAGTGAGTTTTTAAGAATCAGAAAGGCTCTTTACAACTAATTTTTATTGTTACTTTTTTTATGGGATGAACAAACTCAATTTGAAATGCATGCAAACAAATGGATTTATTTTTAAGTGCCTGAGGTGCACCATATTTAACATCACCTACTATAGGCAACTTAATGGAAGCTAACATGGCTCTGATTTGATGGAAACGCCCTGTTATTGGATAAACTTCCAGTAAACTTTGATGCCCTTTTTTTTCCAAAACCTTAAAACTCAAAACACTTTCTTTACTGTTTTCTACCTGACGATTAAACACATCAGCCCTTTTGGTTTTATCATTTTTTCTTAAAAAACTCCTTAACTCCTGCTGTTCTATATCTGGCACCCCATTAACCAATGCTCGGTATGTTTTCTTTATTGCATCCTCCCTAAATAATTCATTCATTTTAGAAAGTGCTTTACTTGTTTTAGCAAGGACTACAACACCACTTACGGGCCTGTCAATTCTATGAATAACACCACAAAAAACATTCCCTGGTTTTTGGTCGCGTTCTTTCAAAAAATCTTTAACCAATTCACTTAAAGGAGCATCGCCGGTATCATCTCCCTGAACCAAATACCCGGAGGGTTTGTGAATGGCAATTAAATGATTGTCTTCATATAGAATATGGTCTTGGATATTAAAAGGCACTTGAGGTTTCAATGTTGGCAAAAATAATGCTATTAAAGCAACTCTATAAATTTGATTTTAACGAAATAACAATTAATATTTCAACGTTTTTCCCTGACTATTGAGCATCTTAATAGCCTGACTCCAAGAAGGGAATTCATGAGCATCAATGGTTAATATTTTAATTTCCTTAGCAATATTTTGACTCAATTTCATTGCAGACAAATGAGCCCCACTGTGTGCAAACGCTTTCATTTCTTCTTCACTATTCCATAAGGTCATGGTGTAATGGGTGGTCCAAATTCCTTTTTTCTTAAACCCTTTACATTGTGTGCTTCGCAATTGTTTAAGTATAAACAAAGCTTGCTGCGACAAAACAAAAAACTTTAGAATTCCTTTTAATTCAATACTTGTAATGGTTAGTTTCATATTGTTTTAATGACGCAAAACTATCATTTTAAAGCGATTAATGAAATAAAATAGTAAATAAATAATTGGGGATTAGAGTATATGATTGATAAATCTTCCTCGCTGAAATCTTGTGAGTCATTTTCAACTATGACTCTGGTGTTTATTAATAAATGTAAAATGAATTTGAAAAATAAATACATTTGTATTTGATTATTAATGTCTAAATAACAAAACAACAGAATTATGAAAACACATCAAAGAGATACAGGATGTAAAAATTCTCAATCGCAAGATGCGAGGGAGAAAAAGGATAAAATTGACGGATTTTTAGACAGCTACAATAATATAATATTAGTCTTATTAATAGTTATCATATTGATTATTATATACATTAATGTTATAAAATAAGACCTTCTGTATTTGTATTAAAGATGTAGCAAAAAAAGCAATTTTAAAGATAATAAAAAAACCTCCGTTATGAGGTTTTTGAAGGGTGGGTCTCCCGGTAAAAATCGGAATAAATTCGAATCGTCCCGAAAGCTATCGGGAGAGTCAGTTGCCTCTTGTTACAAAGTAATATTAAATACTTTTTCTACTAATTCTGAATACTTTTTAAGATTCTCTATATAAACCCTGCTCTTCATCGACTTGATTTTTCGTTCTATTCTTATTGCATGAGCGTAATCTTGGGTTTCTATTTTTAAATACAAAATCCAATCACTCGCATTTGATGTAAATGTTTTTGAACCGTAAAAGCTTGAATTGTGATTGTCAATTCTTTTTTGCAATTCGTCCTGACAGGCACCAATATAGTACTTGTCAAGTTTTACTGAATACAAAATATAGGCGCAAATTTCTTTCATTAAAATAGTTAACAAAAAAACCTCCGGTTAGGAGGTTTTTTAAAGGGTGGGCCCTGCTGGAATCGAACCAGCCACCCACTGATTATGAGTCAGTTGCTCTAACCGAATGAGCTAAGGGCCCCAACATTTGACATTTTATTTATTTGGTTGTCGAACCAAGTTTCCACTGTCCTCCCGATAACTATCGGGACTAATCGGGAGAGTCAGTTGCTCTAACCGTCACGCTATATGGCGTGAGAGCTAAGAATTCTAAGAACTTTGACATTTTTTTATTTGGTTGTCGAACCAAGTTTCCACTGTCCCGATAACTATCGGGAGAGTCAGTTGCTCTAACCGAATGAGCTAAGGGCCCCAACATTCTTAACAAATCTACAAATTGTTAATGGGATTGCAAAAGTAAGAAGTTCTCTTTTAATTTACAAAAAAGATTTATTCTTTATTTCTTCCTAAAATTTTGTCCCAAAAACTCATGTTATCTTCTTCTGTATTGTTTGGCTTGTCTCGTTTTTCTATGACACCATTGGGACTGTAATATTTCCATGTCCCTGTTTTTACGCCTTTTTTATACTGACCTTTTACTTTAACTATGCCATTTTCATAATATTCAATATAGGCACCATCCATCATTTTTCCTTCCATTTCAACAGAGGTTTTAACTTGACCACTCTCATAATAGGTATTATTCATATTGTCTTGAAAATTGCTAACTATAAACAAATCGAGCGCACTAAGTGTGTCTTGAAACAAATCTATTGAGGCAGTATCTTTAGGCTGAATTGGCAATTCTTCCAACTTTTCCCACTTTCTGTAATCCGCACAAAATACAGTTCTCATAAAATCCCCATCACCTGAGAGGGATAAACCGATTTGCTGAAACGACCTTATATGATTTTGGTTCTTTTTGGAACTTTCCCAACTTTCTTTGTTCAACAAACCTTTGAAATTCCCAAAATGCCTATCTGGACTAACATAAGCAAGTACACTAATCTTTTCCGGCATTTGCCCTCTAAATGTTCTAAAATCCTCTTTATTTGACAATGTTTTTTGTTCAATAAAATCATCAATGGTCATTAATAAGGTTTTAGGATCGTCGCTCAAAACCACAAAATCTCCCAAAAAAGTATAATATGGCTTCTCTATCTTTTCAAACATATTACCAAGTATCGTTTTAAACAAACCTTTTACTTCTAGATATTTAATTGGATAATTTTTATAGTTTAATTCCTTAAACTTTAAAGGGGTTCTTTTTCTAATTTGTTTTTCAATAAATGCCAATTGTTCAGTTGCTAAAGCGATGTCTTTGGCTTTTATGGCCATTACATTTTTCACTTTATTCCCTATTAAAACATCTGTTTCATACTGCGCAATACCAATTTCGCTACCCATCCAATCAAACAATTGTTCTTGCACATTAATTTTTAAGAATTTCTCTAGTTTTTTTACCGCTGCATCTTGTTTGGCATAAGCCTCTGCGTCAGCCTTTAACACTTTTTCAAAATTAGAGTAAAAGGTATTAAAATCAGTAAATCCCAACGAAAACAAAAAGGAAGTTTTTTCCGAAAATATCGACTCAATTTCACTGCTCGATTTGCCTGAAACAGACAATGCCTGAAGGGCTGAACTCAAACTATCATTAACAACAGTTGACCCATCTGCTAAAACTAAGTTGTCTTTTAAATGAATATCAAACCCTGTGTAATGAAGCGACGTAAACAATGATTTTAAATCACTTACATCTTCCATATACACTCCCATATATTGATGCAATGTCTTGTAATTTACAAATATCCTGCACAAACCTTCTTGACTAGTCAGTCTGTCAATTTCATCAAATCTAGCTTGTGTACCTAGTTGAGAGGCAGGCAACTGAGACGTAGTAACAACATTTTCGATAAGTCCTTTGTTATAGGAACAAACCAAGTAATTATTAACAAAACAAATAGAAAGCACTTCTCTTGTTTGCGGGTCGAGAAACTCATTCACTTCAACATCGCCCACATTTTTTACGGTTTGTGAAAATCCAAATTGCTTAATCACACTAACCAATGAAGCTTTAATCATTGAAGATTTAGAAGCCTCTTGCATGTCTGCATAGTAAACAAAGTCGTAATCCTTGGCTTTAGTCATGTGAATTGAAATGAGCAAATGCCTTTGACCTAACAAACCAAACACTTGTTGATTCGATTTAATTACCTCATCCAAAACATCTGCATTGCGGGTAATTTCAGCAAATGGAGGAAATGTTTTTAAACCACTCCACATTTCAGATGAGCTGAAAGTCTGCCAATTATTAATAGGGTCTTGGGTTTCAACAACCATTACCGCATCATCAGGGATTAAATAAAATACATCTGTAAATTTATTGGGACTCCATTTTAACCAAGCAAAATACCCTCCAACTGCAAGTAACAAAACCACTAAAACGATTACTATCTTCTTCATACAATCCTATTAAATTAATTCTTCTTTAATTGCTCTAATTCATCCCAAACAAATTGAAACAGCTCCCCAACATAGTTACTTGAAAAGTCAAACTTAACACCACCTGCCTCAAACAACTCAGGAATTGTAACGGTGTAACCTTTTGACAATAAATTTTTGTATCCATTTAATCCACTCACCTTATCCTTTTTAAAATTACGCCAAATAGCAATTGCACCTAATTGGGCAAACCCATATTCTATATAATAAAATGGCACCTCGTACAAATGCAATTGTTTTTGCCAACTATTGGAAAGATATTGTTGGTATTTGGAATAATCAGTAACACCTGTATCAAAACGATTCGTAATTTTTTTCCAAGCCTCTACCCTTTCCATTGCACTGTGTTGTGGATGGGTATAAAGCCAATGTTGAAAAGCATCAATCGTCGCAATCCAAGGCAAAGTTGCAATAACACCTTCAAGCTGTTCAATTTTGGCTCTTTTTAAATCACCTTCGTTGTCAAAAAAAGCATTCCAAGTATCCATACTTAACAGTTCCATTGACATACTAGCCACTTCAGCCACTTCCATAGGTGCATTTTTAAACGCATTAAGTGATAAATGTTCTGTTAAAAAACTATGCATGGCGTGACCTCCTTCGTGAACCATTGTTTCAACATCTCTCAAACTACCGGCTGCATTCATAAATATAAAAGGAACGCCGCTTTCGGCTAAAGGATAGTTATAACCTCCGGGTGCCTTTCCTAGCCTACTTTCTAAATCCAAAAAGCCTTTTTGTTTCATGGTTTTTAGATTGTCTCCAAATTCAGGATCAATGGCAGTAAAACATTGAATAGACTTTTCTAACAATTCAGCGCCGGTTTCAAAAGGTTTTAATGCCGGTCTATTGCTTGGGTCTACAGCCAAATCGAACGGTTGCAAAGACTCATAACCTAACAAGCTTTTTCGTTCTAGTTCTATTTTCTTTAACAAAGGAACAACTTGCTGTTCGATGGCTGTATGAAAATCAAAACAATCTTGTACTGAATAATCAAAACGCCCCATGGCTTGGTGCATGTAATCTCTAAAATTCTCAAATCCTGAGTTTTGAGCAACCTGATGTCTCAATTGTACTAACTCATTAAACAAGTCATTTAACTCATCTACTTTATCAAATCTAACGGCTTGAATTTTTTCATAAGCCATTTGTCTGCGTTCACGATTAGGCTCTTTTAGAATATTTGAGGCCTGCTGTAAAGTCAATACTTTACTATCAATATCAACAGACATAGAACCAGTAATTGAACCATATTTTTGTGAAAGTGTTTGAATTTCGGCAAACAATGGCACATTTTCCTGACGGTACAACTGAATAGAATTGGCGATTGACCTGAAATAGATAAAATAAGATTTCTCCTTTTCTAAAGCAGACTTGAAGGGAGATTGATGGATTTTTTGATTAATTTTATCCTCAAATGGGGCTATATGTGGCTGAATTAGATTCACAAAATCTACATATCTTTTCTCCAATTCCTCATTATTGGTATCGCAGGTCATTTTTATGTAGCGCCAAGCCAAATCCTCACTAACCATAGATTCTAACTCACTGATATACTTCAAAAAATCATCGAATTCAGAGGCACTGTTTATTGGAAAATCTATCGCCTTTTCGTAATAAGGCATCAACAATTCCCAAGTGGTAATATTAAAACTTTCAGGGATATAATTTCTACTCATTTTAGTTCAAAATAATTTAGGTTCAAACTTAACTTAAAAACAGAATATTTTATACAGAATAATTAATATACTCCTACAATCTAAAAACAAATGCATACTATTCAATACACATTGGTACAATCTTTATAGAAGGCATAGATTACCTCGATTCATTAATTTGTATCTTTGCATAGAATTAAGTTTTTTACTAAAACAAAATGAACAAAATCTCTGAATTATTCAACATTAAATACCCCATTATTCAGGGAGGTATGATATGGTGCAGTGGTTGGCAATTAGCTGCAGCCGTTAGTAACAATGGTGGATTAGGGCTTATAGGTTCAGGCAGCATGTATCCTGAGGTACTGAGAGAACACATTCAAAAATGCAAAGAAGTTTGTTCCCAACCATTTGGTGTAAACGTTCCATTACTTTACCCTGACATTGACAAGCACATGGCTATCATTATTGAAGAAGGTGTAAAAATAGTGTTTACAAGTGCTGGAAATCCGGCCACATGGACTAGTAAATTAAAAGAACACGGTATTACAGTGGTTCATGTTGTATCGAATACAAAATTTGCTATAAAAAGTGAACAAGCAGGAGTTGATGCTATTGTTGCGGAAGGGTTTGAAGCGGGTGGACATAATGGTCGTGAAGAAACGACAACATTGTGTTTAATTCCAATGATAAAAAAGGCTGTCAATATTCCTGTGATAGCAGCGGGTGGTATAGGAAGCGGAAATGCAATTGCAGCCTGTATGGCGTTGGGCGCAGATGGCGTTCAAATTGGCAGTTTATTTGCCTCTAGCACCGAAAGCAGTGCCCATCAAAACTTTAAAAACAAAATTATTGAAACAGGAGATGGTGGCACAGAACTAAGTTTAAAGTCATTAACACCTGTTAGATTAATAAAAAATCCATTTTATGATTTAGTAAAACAAGCCGAACAAAATTGTGCAAGCAAGGAAGAACTTACACAATTGCTTGGTCGTGGCAGAGCAAAAAAAGGAATGTTTGAAGGAGATATGATAGAAGGCGAACTTGAAATTGGTCAAGTGTCTTCCATGATTCATGAATCCCGTCCTGTTTCCGAGCTATTTACCAATTTATTAAAAGAATACAAACAGGCTAAATCATCTTTAATTTCATTTTAATTGAAAGACTATATTATTCATACCCTTAACAATGGATTAAAAATAATGTACCACCATTATCCACAAGCAATAGCTTCGCATATCGCTTTTACTATCCATGCAGGGTCGAGAGATGATGGAGAAATCCCTGGCACAGCCCATTGCTTTGAACACATGTTGTTTAAAGGTACTAAAAAAAGAAATGCCTACCACATTATTAACAGATTGGAAATAGTTGGTGGTGAAATGAATGCTTTTACAACCAAAGAAATAACCACTATTTACGCTTCGGTTACAGCACCACATTTCAAAAGAGCGCTTGAACTGTTAAGTGATTTGACCTTCAACTCAACTTTCCCTGAAAAAGAACTTTCAAAAGAAAAAAAGGTAATTTCAGAGGAGATTAATATGTATTTAGACACCCCTGAAGAAAATATTTATGATGAATTCCAAGAATCTATCTTTAATAAGCACGCTCTAGGACCCAATATTCTTGGTTCTCAAGACAGCATTCAAAAAATACAACAAGAAACTTTAATTGATTTTCATAACACTTACTACCAAACGTCCAATATTGCTTTAAGCATAAGCTCCTCATTGCCCTTTAAAGAGGCATTAAAACACATTGAAAATACTTGTATTTCAGAATTCCCAAGCAAAACAATTCCCGAAAGAGAGTCCTTCAATCATTACAAAAAGACCGATCAAACCAAAAAAACAGAACACATTCAGTGCCATGCTATCGTTGGAAATATCGCTTATCCTTATACCCACAAAAACAGAATACCCTTGTTATTGCTAAACAATCTTTTAGGCGGTCCGGGAATGAACTCTCGCTTAAATTTAAGCATTAGAGAAAAGTATGGGTACACCTATAATATTGAAAGCGGCTATTCGGCATTCAAAGACACCGGATTGTTTCATTGTTACTTTTCTACAGAAAAAAAATACCTAAATAAGACTTTAGATTTAATAAATAAGGAATTGAATTTATTAAAATCAAAACCATTAACTACACTTCAGCTTAATCAAGCCAAGAATCAATTTATTGGACAAATTTCGTTATCAGAAGAACATCGTTTGAATGTTATACTAGCATTAGGCAAAAACTTAGCACAAGACTATCCCATTGAGAGTTTGGATGATGCAATCAAAAAAATCGAAAACATTCAAGCAAACACGATTCAAGACATTGCAAATGAAATTTTTGCAATAGACCAAATGAGTCAACTTATTTTTACATCAGAATAAACTATTGATAAAAAGTATTAGCCATATCAATCGATTAATCATCAATGGTGAAGGGCTTCAACTCGATTTTAAGCACACCATTTCTGATGCCTATAAAATCGCTAAAACTATTTGTGCATTTGCCAATACAAAAGGAGGCACGTTATTGGTGGGAGTTAGAGATAACAAAACCATTGCAGGTGTGAAATCAGAGGAAGAAAAATACATGATTGAATTGGCAGCCCAACTTTATTGTATTCCTCCGGTTGATTTAAAATTCACAGAACACACTATTGAAAAAAAAATCGTATTAGAGGTTATTATTGAAGAAAGTGAACATAAGCCTGTATTTGCTTTGGATGCAGAAAAGAATCAGATTGTCTACATAAGACAAGATGATCACACCTTCAAAGCTGGCATTGTTACTTATGAATGGTTGAAATTTAATAATAAAAGTCAAAACATAAGCAAAAATACTTATGGCTATTTTGAATCTGAAATTATGCAGTTAATGAGAGAAAATGGACCTTTAAAGTTAAATATTTTACTAAACAGCCTTCCATTAAAAAAAAGAACAATTATAAGAAGTTTAATCAAATTAATTAATCTTAATATTTTATCGGTCATTTACGATAACAATTCCGAAATTTTTGAAATTAAAAACCTTGGTTAATAATTACAAAACACCTATATTTACATTATAATTACTTAAAAAATGATAAATAAAATACTCACTTTATTAATTTTAACAACAATATTAAGTATAAAGACTTACGCGCAGTCTGTAGACTTTATGTTTGGGGTTTCATCAAGTCATTTTCTTGGTGATTTGGGGGGTAAACCATTTATTGGAACAAATGATTTTCAAGACTTAGATATACTCTCAACCCGATATGCTGTAACAACAGGTTTAAGGTTCAATTTTAGCAAATACTTTGCACTAAGAACAAACATTTGGTATGCAAGAGTTTCTGCAAATGACAAATACACCTCTAACAGAGAACGTAAAGGCAGAAACTTAAATTTTTATAGCAATGTATTCGAAGGTGATGTTACTGCAGAAATTAACCTTTATAATTCAAGAAACAAAAAAGGAATGTGGTATCTGTTTGGTGGTGTAGGATACTTTACATTTAACCCTAAAACAAGATTAAATGGGAATGTTTATGAATTAAGAGATTATGGGACAGAAGGTCAGTTTGCTGTTGCAGGAAAAGAGCCATACAAATTAAGCGCATTGTGTTTCCCTCATGGTATTGGCTATAAATGGGCCGTTGGTAGAGGTCAATATTTTTCAATGGAGCTAAATTTAAGAAAAACAACAACAGATTATATTGATGATGTTAGCACCAATTATGTTGACCAAAGTTTATTAATAGCCGCAAAAGGTCCGGATGCTGCTGCACTAGCCGACAGAAATATTTCTGATATCCCAGGCTTTAGCTCACCCGGAGCAATAAGAGGTGATCCTAAAAACAATGATACCTTTTTCTTTATCTGTTTTGCCTACAATGTAACACTTGGTAAGGGCAAAAAAGGTTCGGATTTTGGAAATATGAGAAGAGGAAGAGGCAGAGTGAATGGCAAACAGAAATGTCTTCAATTCTAATTAATAAGGCCATTTATTTCGCACCTTGTCATAAGCTTCAATGGTGAATTTTAACTGAGGTCTGTAACTGTACAAATTACTTTGTGCTGTTACTAAAAACACTCCTAACTTAAAACGCTCGTTCCAAAAACGTATAACCTTTTCTATTCCCACAAATGCTTCTACATATTTAAAGTTTCGCTCTTTTGTATAAAGAAAACCGGCCCCCGCTACTTCAATAATGTTTAGTTTTTTAAGCAAAGGCAATTTATTTATTAATGCACCATTAAAACGGTGAAGGTAATGAAACTCATAAAAACGTTGTAACGTATTATAAGTACTATCAATCCCTTGAAAAGAAAACAAAGGATTGGTAAAAAAAACTGGGCCAGCTCTTCGTTGAAATTTATAATCTACTATTCTTAAATCTTTGGATTGAAGAAACTCTCCACTTACAAATCGATACTTGGAATTACCTAGTAATCCTACTTTCAAATCGTGTTCAACACCAAATTCCAAATAGTCAAAATCGACAACACTTCCAAAAACAGGAACCCCTTTGCGATATCTCACAGAGAGTTCAGGCCAAGCGGAACCCAATATTAACTTTTGATAAGGCTCCCTTACATATTTCTGAAAAGGGACATAACTTACATAAGTCGAAAAATACAAGGCTTGATAAAAACTAAAATCAATAATATCTGTATTACCTCCCCATAAACTATCGCCTCTTGAGTCAAATGTTAAATTACTCACTGACCTTCTGTTGGAAAACTCTGTTCCTAATCCAACATACAATCCATTTACGATTTCCTTCCGATGTGAAAAACTAGCAAAATCATGCACATAAAAATTAGCACGAGAAAAAAGCCTTATCCAAGATTCAAAAGGATTGATAATACCAAAATCACTACCCAAACTTACGGAATAACTGGCTCTTTTAAACGGATTATATAACCTCGACATGGATACACTTCCTTTTAAATCCTTGTTAATCGTTCCAACATTGGTTCTAACAAAAGCATTAAACTCTTTCTTGTTTTTACTCTCTTTATTGTATGTTACCCAATAATCAACTCTAGGTCCAGCAATATACAAAGGTTGGTAAACAAAAATTAATGGTTTAAATGACCATGTTCTTTCCTTACTTCTATCGTAATTTCCTTGTCCAAACAAGACTAATTTTTTAAATGTAATTTTATTGTAAACCGCATCCACAGAATCTTGCCAAAACTTTTGTGATTTCAAAGCTATCAGACTGTCAGATTTTCGAATAAAAGCAATTTCTAATGGTGAAAAAGGTTCCTTGCGTATCCCTTGCCAATAGAGAGAATCTTTTTCATAGGCTTCTTGGGCTGTTGAACTTAATTCATTATTAAAAAAACGTTTGTTTAAAATTACAGAATCTTCAAAATTTGAGTATACTACTATAGTTTTTCCGTTTGTATGACTTTTTTTTGTCCCGGTTTGGTAATTAAATTCTTGCCTAGTTAAGTGATACTTTCCTAATTCAAAACCATAAGTTTGTTTAACTTCAAAAAAATCATACTCAGGGGTATGGTATTTGGGCGCCACTAAACTCAATGACTTAATAGACCAAGTGTTGTCTTGAATTACTAATTCTCCGCTGAATAAGGCATTTCCTAACAAACCCGGACTTACTTTTATTCTGTAATACTTAACATCATTTTCATAAAACACTCCCATCCATTTGTATTTGTATGCAATTAAACCACTGTTTGAAATAGGAGATAGCAATGGCGATTCACTTAAAGCAGGTACTTGAATTAAATTCTTATAAAAATTAAAATCTCCTTCAGTATGACTTAAATAAAACAAATCTTGGGTGTTGCCTCTTAAAACAACGGCTTTTCTTTCTTCTTTAATCTTATTAGGTGACGAAAAAAACGTTTTTAAATGGATTTCTGCCATTGTAATATTGGGCTTAGATAATGAATCCAAAGTGTCTTTTTTGTTTTGAACGACTTCGTTAACTAAAGTCGCTTTTATATAAGCCTCATTTGAATAACTTGTGGTATACAAATACTTTAATTTATTCGCAATAACCTGCTTAATAATTTCCTCAGAGCGATCAACCTTTTTCATTGAAACTTTGACGCCTACAAATTCAGTTTCATCCTGTTCGATTATAACAGGACTTAAGGTTATATTCCGACTAACTATAATAGGATATTTTAAGGTCTTATAACCTGTAATGTCATAAACCAAAGTGTAGCTACCTTCCTCTAATTTGAACGTGTACTCCCCCTTCAAATTAGTTGATGTTCCCATTCCAGGCATTTCCAGTATGGACACATTAACATAAGCAACGGGTTCACTGGCGGAATTATTTACTAGCCCCTTTACACTGAAGCGTTGTGCATTGGCATTTCCAAAGACAAAAAATAAAACAACGAGAATTAACCACTTCATAATTAACAGAAAGAGTCACGAAGATAATAACTAAAGTTACTTAATTATAACTGTTTGTGAAAAGAAAGATAAATGAATTAAAGATTCGATGAAATTTGATTACAAACCTCTTCATACTGTTGTGATGACAAGGTTAATCTTTCGGCAGTAAAATTGAGGTCACCGACCTGATTCATAGGCACTAAATGAATGTGAGCGTGGGGCACTTCAAGACCTATAACAGCCACTCCTATTTTTTTACATTCTATCGTTTTTTTGAGAGCAGAAGCAATTTTTTTGGAATACAAATGCATAGCCATAAAGTCACTGTCAGACATGTCAAAAATATAATCTTGTGGTTTTTTAGGAATAACCAAAGTGTGACCAATCGCCAATGGATTAACATCTAAAAAAGCCATAAAATCATCATTTTCATGAATTTTGTAGCACGGAATCTCTTTATTTATAATTTTATCAAAAATAGTTGACATTATAGCTTTATAGACTAATTGACAATATTTCTAACTTAACGATTCCTGCAGGTACTTGAATTTCTACAATATCTCCTTGTGCTTTCCCAATTAAACCTGCACCTATTGCGGATTTACTAGAAATTTTACCCAACTTCATATCTGCTTCTTTTTCTGAAACTATCATGTAAACCATTTCTCTGTTGGCATTTAAGTTTTTCACTTTCACTTTACTCAACAAATTTACTTTTGAATTATCCAATTTAGATTCATCAATAATTCTTGCTTTAGAGAACATTGTTTGAAGACCAGCTATCTTAGCTTCTAATAACCCTTGCGCTTCTTTAGCGGCATCATATTCAGCATTTTCCGACAAGTCTCCCTTGTCTCTTGCCTCTGCTATTTGTGCACTTATAGCGGGTCTTTGAACTTTTTTAAGCTCATCTATTTCCTTCTTCAAATTATCATAACCTTCCTTGGTTAAGTATACTATGTCTGACATTCCTATTATATTGGTTTTTAAAAAAAACAAGTGCTCTCAAAATGAAAGCACTTGTGCAAAAATACTATTTTTTTTGATATTTAATCAAGTTTGATTCTTAGACCAAAAGTATGGGTTCCAGTAAACGGTCTAGTTGCTCTGTATGAATAATCAATTCCTAAAGCATCTGATTTGGTACGGAAGCCTTTGTCGTTTTTCTTCATTAAAGGAATTTGTATAGATGTTCCTAGATTCAACCCTGTATAGGCGTTGTTTCTAGTTTCATAATTAAAAACACCTTGTTCATAATTGAATCCACCTCTTACTAACCAAATTTCTTTGAAGGCATATTCTAACCCTAAAGAGGTTTGATTAGCCATTGCAACGTTATTTGTAAAATTTAAAGCCGCAGTTAAACGATTCCAGTAGGTATTAGCGTCTTTATCTAAACGAAAATCATACGCTAAACCAATATTAATTTGCGAAGGCAATGAAACTTTGTCTGCTCTTTGTGAAGTGGTTGTCGTAAACTCTTTACCATCAATATTAGACTTAGTTGCTAATCCGTCTCCTGTATGTCTAACATCTGTTCCTAAATTCTTGATACTTACACCAAATCTGATATCACTTCCTCTCGCTGCTGCGGGATTCATTTCAGGATTTTGGTATTTCACTGCTTTTCCTCTCAAAAACTGGTCGGCGTATTGTAAGCCTGCATCAAATGCAACTGCACCAACTCTAACGTCAGGGGTAGATTCACTTGCTATTTTTACATTTAAACCAGCTGAAATTCTCTCAGAGAAATTATGAGCGTAAGCCAAGTTTACATTACTAATTGACGGTTTGTAAGTTCCGATTCCTCCATCTGGTTGATCTACAGTTGTATATGGAATTTGACCAATTGAAAAGGACTGTACACTAATTC
The DNA here is from genome assembly GCA_044373665.1 of Bacteroidia bacterium. Taxonomy (GTDB): domain Bacteria; phylum Bacteroidota; class Bacteroidia; order NS11-12g; family UBA955; genus JABMMZ01. The sequence continues at coordinate 26,402 of JBIPNH010000008.1, read as the reverse complement.
CGATTACACCCTCACCTACTTTTTGACCAAAGCCAAAAGTATTGATATTAATGCCTGTTCCTCCTAACCATGAAGTACGACTAAACGCAATTTCAGTATTTGTAACTTTACCTAAACCAGCAATATTTAAGTAAAATGATTCAACACCTGATACTCCTGAAGAGTAGGCGTTTCCCATTCCACTTGAACTACCCCATCCATTAACCAATAATTGAGTAAATCCATATTGACCTGCTCTTGCAGGACCGTCACTTATTTGACCATTGACTTGGAAACAAGTAAAGGCGATGCTTAATGCTAAAACTATTTTTTTCATTCTTAATATTTCTATAATTATTGATTAATATGTATCTAAATCTAATTGACGCATAACGCCATACCATTTTAATATCTTTTCTCCCAAATCACCACAATCAACATGTATGATATAAAAACCACTTGCAATTGGAACTCTATTGTTGTTTTTTAAATCCCAATCAACAAAAGTTTCATTGTCATCTTTTTTAATTCTTCTTACCAAAGCACCATTCAATGTGTAAACAGAGATAGTTGCTTTTGGAGGCAAGTTAGTGATTTTAACACGTGAATCAATTGCACTTGACTCGTAACCAGAAGTTGCGTAATATGGATTAGGCACAATATTGATTAAGTTCACCGCATTTTTGCCGGTTTTTTCATTGATGTTATTAAAAATACTTTCTGTTGAAAATGTGTAAGCAGGTAATTTAGTTGAATCACCAATTTCTGATGCTTTCTTCGTGAAAGGTTTTCTCATATTAATGGTAATATCAACTTCAGTTGGAGGAACCCCATTTTTTAAATTGAAACCTCTTTCAGCCAAGGCAGGGATAACCCACATAGCTTGAGAGAATACTCTTCTTTTATCAAATCCACCTGAGGTTAATAGGTTTTTGTATTCTACACCCTCATCATAAACAGGACCTCTATATCCTCTTGTGTTCATACCTTGGTAACTTCCCATAACATAAATAAAATGTTTACCTCCAAATGAAACATAAGTACCATTTGATTGAACACTTGTTGGATTCCAAATCATATCATTTCCATTTTCTGAAGGAACATAAGAATCTTCTCCAAAAATGATATTTAATCTTTCACCAGTTTCTATATTAACTGCATAACCCGGGAAATAACTTCTACCTGTTTCTGTTGGTATCTCTCTCCAGCCAGAAATGCTACCATCTGCATTTACAATTGGTTCTTTAGAATTTGCTGCTCTTAAGTTAAACTTAGGAGTTGCGCCTTCTGTTAGAACTACATCCTCTCCCATTTCTACTACAACACAACGGGTCCATTTTCTTGCATCTGGAGTTAATACTAATTTGATACTAGCTAATTCAGACATTGGATTGTCAGCAACAGCTGAGTTAGCAAATGCTGGGCTGTATAATATTGCACCTGCACCAGTACCTGAAGGTTTAGCACCAAGCGCTCTTGCTGTTAATGCATAAGGCGCAATTCTACCATCCCATATTTTTTCAAACACTTCATATGGGTCATATGAATCATTCCCTGTGTGGTTAGGGTCAAAATCAGCATTAAAGTCACTTGTATAGGCATCAAAAGCAGCAGATAAACCATTTGTTCCTGAACGAATCCAATTAAGTGGTGAGTTATCTCCATCAACATCAAATACTGCGGTTAACCATTGTTTGTTTTCGTCTGCAAATTTTACATTGTAGCTTAAGAATCCGTTTGATGGTTCTCCATAAGGATTTCTTCCTGGACTTGGAACTTGAACTATCTCAACAGCTAATCCCCAATCTTTTAAACTATTGGTTAATTTCACTTTTGGACCATTCTTTTTACCACCCGCTATTGAATCTCTTCCTTGTATTGTTTCAATTTTTGTAGCAATTGACCCTTCTGAATAAACCGTATCATTTGTAGTTGTATTAATTAACATCCAAAAACTACCTGCTGCAATTGAGTCTTGATATCTGTTAGAACCTGTTCCTCTTGGATTAACTCTTAATTGTCTTGGTTCAATAAATCTGAATTCAAAATTTGCATTAGGAACTTTCATAGGATCAACAACTTTAATATTTACAGGACCTCTTCCTCCTAGGTAAACTGGCTCATCAACTTTTTTGGTTGAACTACTTAAAATAGCTTCGATAGTTTCTTTGCTAAATTCTATAATTTGACCACCATTACCTTGACCGTTTATTTGTTTCAATATAGGACCATCTCCGTAAAATGCTTGCTGCATGCTACCCCCATTTTCTGGTGAAGTGTTTCTTGGGTAAGCTGTAAATTTAGCTGTATTTCTACCTGGCAAGAATTGAACATCTTCCTCTTTGTTAGGGTCATTTGCCGGATATCCATAAGCTACCATTAGGTAATAATAATTCTTGAAGTTAATAATTGTTTTGTTTGAACCTGATGCGAATGCATCTTCTTTAATACTTAATGTTCTTTGAACACCTTGGTTTAAGCCATCAACTTTTAATTTAGGGATTTTAGCAGAAACAGACGCATCAAATTCTCTGTTAATTAAAGAAGATATTCCATCTTTAATATCACATTGGTAGATTAATCTTGCTCTTTCAATATTGTCTAACTCTGTGTTTGAAACAGTACCATCTTTTAATTGATATAATAAATAACCTTGGAATTTGTATTCAATAGTTTGACCTAATTCATTTTTAATTGCTTCAAAATAATTTTCAGGCAAATCGGTGTTAAATAATTTCATCACCAATTCATTGTTTAACTCTTGAACTTCAACTGCAGGTGGTTCAGGACCATCTGGTAAGTCGAATTTATTATTAAACAACTGTTGTGCTTTGTCACTTGCAAGTTTTAATAAACTAAGTGAACCTGTAGCACCACCAGATGTTGCTCTTGCCCAAACTACACCAACTGTTACATAGTTTACTGCACCATTAAACAAAGTAAACGGACCTGCAGATTGTAAGAAACGTCTATCTGCTGGTTGGTTACCTGCAGATTTTTCTGTCCATGTTGGTAATGTTGCAGTTGCAGCGTTAGTTCCATTATCAAACATGTATCTTGTACAAACAGTACCATTTACTCCATTTCCACCGTATTTCATACAAACGCCATTCATCCAATTACCTTGTAAGTAATTGTAAAAATCAATAGCGTTGTTTGGATTACCATTTACTGGGTTAAAGTTATTGTCATAGTATACAAATGCACCCATTCCTAGTTCGTTTCCTGCTGAATCCAATGGACCTTCAAAGAAATCGACACCAATACTTGGAGGATTCAAACCATATCCTAATACACCCTCATCATTGTCATCACCATTGTAGCAATAGCCTAAACTTCTTCCTACGTCACAACCTACATAATCATCGGCATAGTTTCCTAAATCCGCATCCACCCATTGACCAAAATAAGTTTTATCTAAGGCTTCAAAACCTCTGTTAACTACTTTTGAACGATAGAACGTCATGTTATTAACCTCATCATTTGTTTGGAATGCAAAGGCTGTTGTTTGAATTTCTAAACCAATTGGAATACCTCCTGTTTCAGAGTGAACATTACCTCTGTCATTGTATACAAACCATATCATTTGATCAGGCTGATCTTTTGGTAAGTTTTTATCATTGTCTCTGGTTGGATCCAAAATTGGATAATCCCCTTTGGTTGGGTCATAAAAACCATCACCATCTAAATCAAAGAATGGAGCTAAGTCTGTAGTTTGATTTGTTGCAAATGGAATATTAGGGTTACCATAAGCTGGCCATTCTAAAATACCTTTTGACAAATCTGTAAATCCAGAGTTTTGTTGTTTTAATAATTCGTCACGAGTTACTTTAAACATTTTGTCCCAAGATTCACAACGAGAAGCATCTGTACTTACAGAACCTTGGTCCAAAGTACCTGGCCAAAAATCGTTTCCTCTTTGTCTGTATGTCATGGCAGCCATTCTTAGGTTACCATCACCTCTACCCAATCCGCCAATCCATAATGCACCTGCGAACAAAGAATGTTTTCTTACACTATTTGCGTCAGACACTTTAGGTATTTCATATTTAGGATTGTTTAAATCCCACCACATATCACCACCGTTTAAGATACGGGTTCTAACATTGTTCACATCTAAATCCGCACTTTGTGAAGCTGCTTTACAATTGTTTGCAAATTCAGCAAAACCATTGCTATTTTTTTGTGAATGACCGTTTCCGTTTGTTGTTGAATTGAAGTTTTTAATTTCAGCTCCCGATAACATCTGCGAAACAGACATTAACACTGCCACAACTTTTAATTTTATAAAAACACTTTTCATAATAACTTTTTTTCTTTTTTTAATTAAAACATAAATCTTGTTCCTAAATACATCATTCTAGGCGCTTGATAATTGAATGGACTGTTTACCGCAGCATTGTAATAGAATGTATAGGCTGCTGCGTCTAATTGGTTTTGTAATGCTTGTTGACCTTGAGGTGAATTTAAGAATCCATCGTCTTCAGCAGAACCTGTGTAAGTATTTACTGAGAATACATTTCTTGTGTTTAACAAGTTTGTTACAAATAAATAAACTTGAAGGTTAGCACTTTTTTTCTTAGCATCTTTTGTAGTCCAAGACAAAGGAACATCTTTTTGAATATTTAAGTTTGAGTTAAACTGCCAAGGCAATCTTGAACCAAATGGAGTTCCTTTGATAGGTGAACGGTTAGCAGAACCCAATTGAACGGGTTGTAATGTTGCAGTGTATGGCAATCCTGAAACCGCAGTAAATGTTAAGTTAATATTGGTGTTACTTAATATTTTAGTTTTTCCAATTACTGGACCTAAATATTTACGCTTTGTTCTTTCTTTTGGTGTAGTTCCTTTGCCATCGAAGAATGACCAGTTAAACACACCTTTGAACTGGTGACGAATATCTAACTCTCCCATTGGAAATAAACTTCTTAAGTTTGGTTGGTTACTCGCTATTAATGCTCTTTGAGAGTTGATATTTGAACCAGTTCCATCAGCAAACTGCAAGGTGTAGTTACCACCTAAACTCATGTTGTTTGGAGCTTTATAATCTACTTCTAAAATTAAACCTTTAACTGTACTAAAATCTAAGTTATTGAAACTGATGTAAGTAATAGGGTAAGCGTTGTTAAATTGGAATGCAGAAATATCATTTTTGGTTTCTCTGTAGTATGAAGTGAACCCAAATAATGTTGTTGGAGATAACTGTTGTTTGAAACCAATTTGATAATCTGTAGTGATACGTGAACCTAATGCAGGGTTATTTAATGAGTTTGTTGCTTTTTGAGTTAAGAACACATAATCATCGATAGTTGCAAAGTTTGCGCCAGGTCTTTGAGCTAACACGTCATAACTAGCGAAGAATAAACTTTTTGGATTTAGTGGGAATTTGAAGAAAATACGTGGTAAGATATTTACTTTTGGTTGGAAATCTTTAAAAGATTCTCTAGTTACCTCTTGTCTAGTTGGGTCAACTAACAAAGGAGCAACTTTACCATTATTTGTTCTATTCGCTATTAAATCAGGTGAAGACAATAGAGTACCATTTTCATCGTACCAATTGTTTTCTTTTCTGTAACCTAATATTCTTCTTGGATTATTTACATCATCAACATAAACAGCGTAATCATCTCCAATATTTTCAGGGTGAGTAATTACATTTCCATCTAATTCTTTTACTTCACCTTTTTGCTGAATTGGATACAAAGAATAAGGATCTTTTAACACCAATTGATTGGCATCGTAACGTTCTAATCTTAATCCTAATCTAAACTCTAAATCTTTAAAGAAGAATTGATCTTGGAACCATGCTGCTGTGTAAATAGGATTGAAAGCACCAATTGCACGTTTGTTTTTGTCATCTAAGAAGTCGTTTACACTTGGTCTTCCTCTAGTTTTGTTACCAAGATGGTCATAACCATAATAAGAAACAAGTCCACTACCATTGTTCAACAACTCATCTGCACTAAACATAGACAATTTAAAATCTGATGGTGCGTATGAATTAATGTCTAAGAAAGTCGTTTCTGTGATAGGGTTACCATAAACATCTTTAGCATTTTTGCTAATTAGACTTTGTCTAAATTCTCTATCAAATTGAGACTGTGATTCTTTATTAACCAAACGATTGTACCTAACCGTGTCTTGGAATACACCATTCGCATCGTAAGATAAAATTGGGTTACTTCTGTCTAACTCGGCAATATGACTGTTTGCATATTGATACATTAAACGCCACAAGTTGTTTGCATCTACTGAAAATGCTCTAGTTACGTTTTGCTCATAGGTTAAACCAAATTGTAATTTATGTCCAGAAGAAGCTTTTTTACTACTGTTTTGAGGACCTTTTACTTCTGTTTCTCCCATCGCAAAGAAAGTGTATGTTTCTCTTTGTGATTTTCCGTATCCAGCCAACTGTGTTCCTGGAGAATTCCATAATGAATAAATGTTGTTTGGATTGTAACCATTTAACAAACCTTGTTGTTGTAAAATTTGTTGGTCAAAAGTAACATTAGCTCCTAATTCATTAAATCTGTTAAATAAGGCATTTGTATAATTTCCTCTAACTGTATTGATATTTGCTTGTTGGAATTTAATTGAAGTATCTCTAAAACCAGATTGTTCCCAAAAGTTTCTTAAGAAAACAGTATCTCCATTTTGGTCAACTAATTTTCTTGCAGGTGCATTTGGATTGTTTAAGTTACCGTAGTAGCTGAAAAACTCTGTTGGATAATGAACAAATCTACCAATGTAACCATAACTAAAAATGTCGTCTCTGTGAACATTGTCCATATTTTTAGCCCAAGTAGACTGGTAGTCAAAACGTACTGTGAAATAGGTGTTGTTTAACGTAACATTATCCGCTTTTCTTGTTGAGTCAGGACCTTTAAAGTTTTGGGTGTATTTAACATATCCTAATGTATACAAGTTTCTACTTAATGGATTATTATTATAAGCCATTATGTTATTACCTCCATTTACACCTTGTGAGTATACAAAATTTCCAAAAGCAGATAATGTAGCTAAGTCAGATAATCTAAAATCGAATTTCGCTTGTGCGGATGAAGACAATGAATAAACATTTGGTCTAACTTTAACATTATTGTAATCATTTTCGTTCAAGTAATTGGCATTATGAACTAAACCTCCATCAGGATTTACTCTCAATGGGTTTTTCTCTATTTCGGCTAAACGGTCGTCTTTAATGACATAGTAACCAATGTATGATGGACTTGGTTCTCTGTTGTAGTTTAAACTACCTGATAAATTCATTGCAGCAATAGGGATACGTTTTACATCACTTTCGCCTGTTTTATATCTTGGATTTTCTTTCCACAATATTGGTGTTGCATAAAAACCTTCGAACAAGTTGTGGTGATAAGCATTAAACATGCTAGTAGAACGGGCTTCAAAACTTCCAACTTTACGAGAAGAAACACCACCTTTAGTGGTAATTGAAATTCCCAATCCAGTAAAGTCACCATATTGTGCAGGGATACCCGCTTGCATAATATCAACTTGACCATTCATTCCTTGGTTAATGTTTGAGTTGTTTACACGAACACCATCCACGAAAACGGCTGTTCCATCCGTACGAGCACCTCTACCACTCAATCCACCTCTGGTGTTTGTTACACCCGACTGGAACTGAGCCATTGAAGTAGCTCCTCTAAATCCAGTTTGTTGTATTTGTTCTCCACTAACAGTTGCAGTAGTTGAAGTTTGTTCCAATTTGGCTTTTTGTTGTTTGTCTTTTTTTAGGCCTTTTTCTCCTTCACCCACTTGAACAACCTTAACTTCTACAGTAAGGGTCAAAACTTTGCCTTCTGTTGTTACGTTAATGTCGTCAAATTCTTTGGATTCAAAACGAATTCCATCACCTTGAACTTTGATATTATACAATCCTGGCTCAAGGTTAATAAAGGTAAAAGAACCGTTTTTTTCAGTTCTTACTTTTTTAATCTCTTCAGCATTTGAGTTGTATAATACAACAATAGCGTTGGACATTGGCTCATTGTCCTTTTCGACAACGCCTCTGATAAAACCCATGTTTGTTTGCGCATTCATCATCATGGCAAATCCAAATGTCATAAAAAACATTAACAGGGATTGGATAGTAAACTTATTCTTCATATTTATTTTAAAATAACAATTTTTTAATCTCTAAAAAGCGAGGCAATTTCATAGTTTTTTTTCTTTATTTCAACTTTTAACTAATTTTTTTTTGTACTCAACGAAAAATCAATCAGTTTTTTCGACAAGACATCAGCAATATTAAAATAACTTTCGTGACTCCAACCAGCTACATGTGGAGTTATAATCACCTGATTTGTAGCTAACAAACTTTCAAATAAATCAATTTCAGAGGATGTAAATGACTTTAAATTTTCATTCTCTAATACGTCTGTAGCATACTGTTTTATTTTTCCACTTTTTATCCAATTTAGCACAGAAACCTGATTTACGACATTTCCTCTACTCGTATTTATCAAAACTACCCCCTGTTTTAAACCTTCAATAAATGAATTATTAATCATTTGATTTGTTTCTTTGGTTAATGGAATATGTAAACTAATCACATCACTTTCTTTTTTTAGCGTTTCCAAATCTACATTTGTTAAGTAAGAATTGGATTCTACATTTTTGAATTTATCATACACCAAAACTTCACAATCAAAACTAGATAATTTATGTGCAAAGGCAGAACCTGTGTTTCCGTAACCTATTATTCCTATCTTTTTCCCTTTAATTTCCCAACCTCTATTGCCTTCTCTATCCCAATTAAAGTCAATGACATCTTGATGACCTTTTACAATATTTTTACTTAACCCAATTAACAAGCCTATGCAATGTTCAGCAACTGCATTTCTGTTTCCTTCGGGAGCATTTAAAAGAACAATACCATTTTTTATGGCATATTCTTCATCAATATTGTCCATTCCAGCGCCCCCACGAGCGATACATTTTAAATTTGGCAATAATTTTAATAATGATTCATCAAAAACAACCTTACTTCTTACTGCTATTACCTCTGAATTAACAACTTGACTTAATAGGTCTTTTTTATATATAGTAGGCTGATAATCAACTTCAAAAAAAGGTTGTAGTTGTTGTAAAAAGATGGGGTGAAAATCATCAACAATTGAGATTTTAGTTTTTTGTATCATTAATGGGTGGGCTTTTAAACTCGAGCAAATTAACACTAGATTCAAAATAATCAAAACAAAAAATACAGCCCATCCCTTAATGACACTTTTAAACACACACTTTAAAAAGGATAAAAACAACATCAATCTTTTCAGTTATACCTTTTTGACGAAAGTAAAACTTGCAATGCTGCAATGGGGATACTGTTTTTTATTTAACTACTGTAAATCAGTTAATTAAATTTCCACCAAACTGCTTTTTATTTGATTTTTAACAAATAGTTTTGCTTTTTCGTCAAATAAATTTGGTTCTTCTGTGGTCAAAAACAATCTTTTTCCTTCTTTTTGTAAAATTATTTCAATTTCTGTGTGCCTAATTAAGTAATCTTTAAGACTATTGGCAACAATGTTTCCCTGGGAAACTACTTTTATGTGTCTAGGAATATTTTGTTTGATAATATCCATCAACAATGGATAATGAGTACAACCAAGAACTATTGTATCAATATCAGGACTTTGGGACAATAGGTTTTGTATATTCTTTTTTATAAAATACATCCCCCCCTCGTTGTTAAAATCGTTATTCTCAATTAATGGCACCCACATCGGACAAGCTTCTTGAAAAACTTGCACTTGTGGATGTAATTTATTGAGTTCTATAACATATGATTGAGAGTTAACGGTTCCCGGTGTAGCTAAAATACCAACCTTATTTGTTTTTGTTAATCCGCCAATTTCTTCGGTAGTGGGTCTAATAACACCAAGAACCTTGAATGGCTGTTCAAATTTTAGTAAATCGTTTTGTTGAATAGTCCTCAAAGCTTTTGCTGAGGCTGTATTGCATGCAATTACGACCAATCGACATCCCAATTGATGAAGTTTGGTAACCCCTTCAAGAGTATATTGGTATACGGTATCAAAAGCACGAGTACCATAAGGTACTCGTGCATTATCTCCTAAATAAATAAAATTATATTGAGGCAGGGCATTCACTATTTCTTCAAAAACGGTGAGTCCTCCTACTCCAGAATCAAAAACACCAATGGAATAATTTGAATCCAATTTATGTCTTTTGAGTAACTATCTACCTGTACCCATACCGTTTACAGTTCCTGGAGCTTTCACTGGAGGAAGTGCTGGTTTGTCTTTAATATTTAATTTGGCTTTTACTAAAGCTTCTAAATCAAACTTTTCATCAGCATAAATCAAACTATTCGCATCCATTACATGAGTGTAACCATTTTCCTTAGCAACCTCTGCTACCGCCACAGAAACCTTTTCTTTCAAAGGATCAATAAGTTCATTGTATTTTTCTTTTAAGCTTTCTTGAATTGTTTGACTTATTTCTTGGTAGCTAACTTGATATTTCTCCATTTTTTGAGCTAACAATTTTAATCTTGGGGCACTTGGTTGTGGCTTTTTTTGTTCAATCTCAATTAAACTTTGTGTTTTTTTGGCTTCAACTTCAATTTGGGTCAACTCATCTTCTAGTGAAGTTTGGAATAATTGGTATTCATCTGATGCTGTTTGAAACTCAGGCAATAATTCGATTACTTTTTGGAAATTTAAATGACCAACTTTTTGAGCATTAGTTTGGCTAAAAACAAACAATAACGCAACTAACGACAGGGATTTTAATATATTATTTTTCATTGTACTTTTTTATTATTCTTTATCAGGGACTACGCCTAATTCATCTAACACATCGCCGCTTCTGTCATACTTTATATTACTGTATAAAATATTCATATTGGCTGACTTGTCAAAAATGAAATCTAGTCCATTATTTTTGGCTACTTTTAGTATAGCTTCTGATATTTTACTTTGGATAGGTTTTATTAGTTCTTGTCTTTTTTTAAATAATTGACCATTAACACCAAATTTATCTTGTTCAAATTCTCTAAGAGCTTCTTCTTTTTTTAATATTGCATTTTCCCTTTCTTCTCTTTGTGAAGGGCTCAACATAATTTCTTCCGACTTGTACTCTTTGTACATTTTGTCAATTTCTGATTGAAATGATTTAATTTCTTGTTCCCATTTCTGAGAGGCTTCATCTAATTGTTTTTGGGCCACTTTAAATTCAGTCATCTGTGACAATATGTAATCAGTGTCCACATATCCAAACTTTTGAGCCGATAACTGGCTAGAAGTGAATGTCGCTAATATGACAAATAATATTATTCTTAATTTCATAGATATTTGAATTAATTAGTTTGAATCTAATTTCGTGCCAAATTAATTTTAGTTTGCGAAAATAAACCCAAAATTTATAATTTTCATAAAAACTTTATCTTAAAAGTATTGAACTGTCACCGTAACTTAAAAATCTAAATTGATTTTCTAAGGCATATTGATAAATTCCTTTCCAATTTTGGTTTACAAACGCTGATATCAACAAAATTAATGTTGATTTGGGTTGATGGAAATTAGTTACCAATCCTCTTACAATTTTAAAATCATAACCAGGGAAAATCATGATGGACGTAATTCCTATTAATTGCGCTTTATTTTCAGCTTCCAAGAACTGAACCAATGAACTCAATACGGTTTTATAATCAGACATTATTTTATCACCCTCATTAAAAGCTGTAAATTGATCAATACAAAAGGGGTTTTGTGTTTTATTAATAACATTCACCCCGCACCAATACAAGCTTTCTAACACCCTTACAGAAGTTGTACCTACGGCTATAACATAATCATCATTAAGCAATTGTTTGATTGTTGAAATCTCTACCGAAAAATGCTCCTCGTGCATAGTGTGCTCTATTGCATTTTGTACTTTAACTGGCAAAAAAGTTCCTGCACCAACATGCAATGTTAATTCTCGTTTACCTTGCGTCCGTTTATCAATAGATTCCAAAACTGATTCTGTAAAATGGAGTCCTGCTGTTGGGGCTGCCACCGATCCTTCAATTTTTGAATAAACTGTTTGGTATCGGGTTTCATCATGTTCATTGCTCAACCTTTTTATATAAGGAGGTAAGGGAATTTTACCAATTTCTGTTAACAACGAAACAAAAGGCAACTCAAAAGACCATTTTATCTCAACTATTGTTTCGTCTATCAATTCAAAATGAACAAGATTATTATTAAGATTGAGTGTTAACACTTCACTTTCTATCCATTTCTTTTTATTACCAATCATACATTCCCACTTAATAGAGTGAAGAGCTGACATGGCTTGTTGATAATCTTTGTCAAATGGCTTAAGTAAAAAAACCTCAATTTTAGCCCCTGTACTTGTTGTTAGAAAAATTCTAGCAGGAATTACTTTGGCATTGTTAAAATAAAACGACGCGTTTTCGGGTACATTTTCAGTTAAGTTTCTAAATACATCTTCCTTTATTGATTGATCATTTACCTGATAAATCAATAATTTCGAGGAATCTCTTGGTTCTAGTGCAAACTGCGCTATTTGACTTTCTGCTAAAGGGTAATCAAAAGCGTTAATATCGATAAATAAGTCTTCTTTACTTGGCAAAACTATTAAGTTGGTTGATTAATTTTTTAACGGCTATTTTTCTGTGGCTAATTTTGTTTTTTTCTTCATTTGTCATTTGGGCAAAAGAAACGTCAAAACCATTAGGGATAAAGATAGGGTCGTAACCAAAGCCATTTTCACCCATTGGTACTTCAGCTATCGTTCCGTCTATTTTTCCTTCAAAATAATAGTTTGTATGGTTCCAAATTAAACAAATAACAGTATTGAAAGAGGCTTTTCTATTTTCCTCACCATGCATCAATTTAAGAACTTTTTTCATATTATCCTTATCCGTTGCATTGTCACCTGCAAATCTGGCACTTTTTACGCCAGGCTGATTGTTTAAAGCTTCAATCATCAGACCACTGTCATCTGCAAAGCAATTTACATGGTATAAATGAGCAATTGTTTGAGCTTTTATTAAGGCATTTTCTTGCAGAGTTAAGCCTGTTTCTTCTATCTCCTCTGTGTGTCCGATATCATATAATCCTTTTACTTCAAAATGTCCATTTAAAAGTAAGTTTATATCTTCTATCTTCCCTTTGTTTGTCGACACAAAAATCAATTCTTGCATAAACTTGATAAATTATTTTATTCCAAACAAAGGTTTTGTTTGTTCCCACAACTGTATTTTGAGAGAACTATTAGAGAAAACAGAATTCATACTGTCCACGTAGAGCATTTTAATACTATTATGAACCGATGCTTTATTCTTGCTGATATTTACACCAAACTGAGAAGGACTAACGCCCCAAAAAAAACAAAAATTAGGTTGAAAAAAATCGACAATATTCTGCCATTCAACACCAGGATATAGGTTAATGTTTAAAACAGCAAAACCGTCTTTATCCATTTTATATTTTTCCGACTGAATTGCGTTTGTAAATTTGTAAAAGAACAAACTATCGTCCTCCGAAAGGCTTTTATTTTCAGTATGATTAACAATATTTAAAAAGCGATATTTGTTCTCTCCTTCGAATTCAAACTTGTCATACCAACGACTATCTTGAATTTGATAAAACTCTCCATCCATAAATTGGGCAAGTAGTTCTGGAAAATTTTCTGATAAAATTAGGTTTTCCTCCATTTTTTTGATTATTTCGCAAGTGAAATGAGTTTCAAAATTACAATAAATCCCACAGAAAATTCAAAAATTTCAGATTTCGACCCAAATAACATCAGTTTTGGTAAAATTTTTACCGACCACATGTTCATTTGCGATTACTACGACAATCAATGGAATGATCCTAGAATCGTTCCTTTTGGAAAAATACCAATGAGTCCTACTCTTTCAGCGCTTCATTATGGTCAATCTATTTTTGAAGGAATGAAAGCCTATAAAACACTAAATGGAGAAATCACTCTTTTCAGGCCCGAAGAAAACTTAAACAGATTAAACCGTTCTGCAGACAGAATGAGCATGCCACACTTGCCGAAGGAACTATTTATGGAGGCATTATCAAAACTAGTTAACTTAGACAAAGATTGGATTCCTTCCTCTGTTGGAAGTTCATTATACATAAGACCTTTTATGTTTGCAACAGATGATTTTTTGGGCGTAAAATCAAGTGACAATTATAGTTTTATGATTTATGCATGCCCTGTAAGTTCTTATTATGCTGGAAATATTAAAGTAAAAATAGAAGAACATTATACCAGAGCTGCTGCCGGTGGCGTAGGAAGTGCAAAGTGTGCAGGGAATTACGCCGCTTCACTATTCCCTAGAAATTTAGCACAAAAGGACGGATTCGACCAAGTGTTATGGACCGATGGAATTACGCATACTAAATTAGAAGAAACTGGCACTAGTAATATATTTGTTGTGACCAAAAACGGGGTTTATACTCCTAATTTAACAGATTCATTATTAGCAGGAATAACGAGAGATTCTGTTATTAAAATGATAAAAGACCATCAAATTCCAATTTTCGAAGAACCTATCCTAGTTGAAGATTTACTTAAATGGCATGCAAATGGTGATTTAGTTGAAATGTTTGTAACAGGAACTGCTGCAACCATTACTCACATTGATTGTTTTGGTTTCCGTGACGAAAAATACAATTTAGTTGTAACCGAAGATTTATTGGGCTTCAAATTAAAAACTGAATTAGAATTAATTAAAACTCTACAAATACCTGATACTCACAATTGGGTAAAATGTATTGAACAAAATGAATCAATAATTGCATAGTGTATGTATGATTTTATAGAAGGTAAAATAGAACATGCTAATCCAGCATTTTTGGTACTTAATTGCAATGGCATAGGTTTTCATTTGCAAATAAGCATCAATACATACGAAAAGATAAAATCAGAAAAAAACATTCGTGTTTTAACCCATTTGGCAATTAAAGAAGACGGTCACTATCTATATGGTTTTTTTGATGAAACAGAGCGTCAATTATTTAGGCAGCTTATTATAGTTAATGGTGTTGGAACTAACACCGCTAGAATGATATTGAGCGGTCAATCTCCTACAGAAATTATAAGCGCTATTTCCACAGGAAACTTGTCTTTATTGAAAGCGGTTAAAGGAGTTGGACCAAAAACAGCACAACGTATTATACTTGAATTGCAAGACAAAATTGGCAAACTGACCCAATCCATGGATCCTGATGAATTTATTAATGCAGCACCAAAATCATTTGATGAAGCATTATTAGCTTTACAAGCACTTGGATTTCAAAGAAATATAGCAGAAAAAACACTACTCAAAATCACCAATAACAATAAATTAGAGTTAAGTGTAGAATTCCTAATTAAACAATCTCTAAAACAATTGTAACTTTTATTTCAAAAAAATACTTAAAATGAGCAATCATCAAAGTGATAAAATCAAATCAAATGGATCAAACACGGCTATTTACATTGTATCCTCAAATGGATTACAGCAGGCCGAAGAGGATTTAATCCAATTAGCTGAAATATGTTTCAAGCCTAATCACCCACTTGAATTGTATTCAGACCAATCTTTGAAGTCCAAAGAAATTGAAAACCTGATACAAAGCGGGAAAATTAAAATCATAAATGGTGTAACATTTGATGAGAATATAAAAAATGTTATTCCGCTAAAATTACCATTGGCAAATGAACCATCCCTTTATCTTAAGTGGTCGCAAAAAGCCAATAAGGTTTTTGTCCCGAACAAAGTTGTTGTTGCTGATGGGTTACTCCCACAAAAAGCAGGTTTTTTTCAAAAATACCTTCATTATATTTCTAATTTTTGGGGTAAATTATTTTCAGGGGTTGAATCCAACTTATCAACTTGTGAAGCCGTTTTAATGCCTTTGGATCTGTTTGAAAAGATTGTTCTTAAAAACAAAATTAAAGACGCTTGGCATATTGCCGCTCTTACAGAAAAGGAACAACTAAATACACCTGTTTCGTTTGATTTAGGGGCCAATGATTTTGTATTTGGTGATGGCTTAAAATCTGCTATTAAGAATAAACTTTTAGGATTTCAACTTTTTTGGACTAGTTTTTTCAAAGTAACTCATATAAAGGAAGAGTCAAATGCTTGGACCAATATTAATGCGCCTGTTTATAAAAAAACATTTGCAATTTTGTGCTTGACACTCCTCATTGGCATGGCGTATACGAGCAAAGATTACAATGTCACTTGGGATGAACCTGCACACAATGAATTCTCCAAACATGTTATCAAATTTTACACAAGTTTTGGCAGTGATACCACAATGTTTGATCCTAAAATTAGCGAATTTGGGAAACTCTCTTATGGTTCAAGTGTAGATTTAGTAATCCGTGCCGTTAATAACACATTTGGATTTGAAAACGAGTATTATGCGCGACATTTAGTTGATTCAATCATAGGTTTCTTTTTAGTATTATTTACAGCCTTACTCGTTAGAAGACTCTCTGGTTGGCTTCCCGCTGTGATTACAGTTATTGCTTTATTTGCATCACCTTCCTTGTATGGACATTTCTTTAACAACTCCAAAGATATTCCTTTTGCAACGGGATATATAATGTCTATTTATTATTTAGTAAAACTTCTTCAAGAATTACCTAAAGCGAAACATCAAACCAAAGTAATGCTTGCCATTGCTATTGGATTTGCTTTGAGTGTAAGGGTTGGGGCATTGCTTATTTTTGGATACATGGTAATGTTTATTGGATTGTATTGGCTTTTATTTGAATTTAAGAAAAATGCCAATAAAACATTCAAAACCCATATTAAAACCATATTAATCGTTTCTGTAAGTGCTTATTTATTTGGTATATTCTTTTGGCCATACGCATTAAGACAACCATTAACAGGCGTATTTAATGCTTTGAAACAATTTGAAAAGTTTGGATTGTTGACTTATTACGAATTATTTGAAGGAGTTCGTTTGTATGAAAAACCATGGTATTATATCCCTAAAATGATTTTAATAACGGCACCTATAGGATTATTGTTTGGCGTATTTATTGGCCCAATTATCAATTGGTTTAAAAAAGACACTTTGGGTAAATTAATCCTATTTTTACTCCTATTTGCAACAGTTTTTCCTTTGGCTTATGCCATACACAAAAAATCGTATGTTTATAATGGATGGAGACACTTTTTGTTTATTTATCCAACATTGACGGTACTTTCTGTTTTAGCTTGGCATCAAGTAGGATTATTCTTTAAAAACAAAACAGCTAGACTCGTTATTTGGGGCATTTTCATTGCGAGTTTAATAAGTCCAATTGCTTGGAATATAAAAAACCACCCTTATCAATACATGTATTTCAATGAAATTATTGGAGGCATAAAAGGTGCTCATGGAAATTATGACATTGATTATTGGAACCAAACACCAAGAGAGGCCTTTGATTGGCTTGTAAAAAACAAACCTGAAATCTTAGAAAAAGACAATATCGGGAACCCAAAATTCAAAATCAATGCAAACTCAAACCAAGAGGCTTTAAAAACATTTGTTGAGGCGGGCAAAGATGTTCCTTGTTTGTGGACCAGAGAAATGGAATGGATGAACAACAATTGGGATTATGCAATATGGAGTACAAGAACTCTATCAAAAAATCAGATTTTAGATGGGTATTGGCCGCCAAAGGGAACTATCCATGTTATTAATGTTGGAGGAGTTCCAATTACAGCAATAGTAAAAGCCGAAAATCATTTTGGTCACTTTGGCAATCAATACCTTAAAAAAAACAATGGTGATAGCGCGCTTTATTTTTATAAACTGGCTTATCAGTACAATCCGTTAGAAGAGGAATTTGCTAGAGGAGTCGCTAATGCTTATAAGTTAAAAATGCAATTAGACAGTGCTTTGTACTTTTATAACATTGCCATTAAATTAAAAACAGGCAATTATGATGCCCTTCAAAGTGTGGGAGAAGTGATGTATACTCAGGCAATGATGAAAAACCCAAACAGTCCTGATTTAAATTTATTAAACACCGCTTACGACAATCTTTCTCAAGCTTTCAAAAACAAAAAGAATGCTTCAGCGCCATTGTTAATGGGAGAAATTAAACTTGCTCAAAACCAAAATGATTTGGCTAGAAACCACTTTTATTCCTTTTTGGAAACCTATGGCAATGTTGGTAGAGGGTATTTAGGATTAGGGAAAGCACAATTAAGATTAAATGAATTAGATTCCGCCTTTATGAACTTGCAATATGCTATACAACTTGAGCCAAACAATGCCGAAGCATACTATTATATGGGCACTGAATTAGAAAAAATTGGCAAGAAACAAGAAGCGGAACAGTTTTTGAATCAATATATGAAAATAATAAATCAAAAATAAGTGAAACTTTTTTTAACTTTGTACGTCTTATATAATAAATGAGGTTAATTATCACCGTCATATTGTGTGTTTTTTTCGCTTTTAAATCAAGCGCATCTCACATTGTAGGAGGTGAAATGATGTACAAGTACGCGGGAAGAAGTGGCAATAATTATTTATACAACATTACTTTGTATGTTTATTTTGACTGTAAAAATGCCTTTGAAGGTGTTATTGAAGATGACGTTGCGGGAATAACTATTCACGTTTTTGACAACAGAAACAAAAACAGTGCTTCACTTTCATTGAGCAAACCCAATATTAGAGGGGTTAATCCTGTTACAATTGCGGATTTAAATTACAATTGCATTAAAAACAAACCAACAGAATGTGTTATTCGCTATACATTCACTACTCAATTATCTTTACCTGACAATGCAGGCAGAGGATATACGATTACATTTGAACGTTGTTGCAGAAACAGAATTATTGACAACATTATGTTCCCTGATGCTACAGGGGCTACCTATTGGACAGAGATTAAAGATGTTAAAATGGGTAATTCATCCCCTTTTTTCAAGTATTTACCACCTAACTTTTTATGTACTAATGCGCCATTAAATTTCGACCATAGTGCAATAGACGATAACGGAGATTCTTTGGTTTACGAGCTTTACCAACCATTTTTAGGCGGAGACAATGGGCAACAACGTCCTTCTGGAGTAAAACCAGATATTTTTGACTTGATTAATGCGAAACCACCAACTTACCCTTCAAATGACGACAGTAGAAAGGTACAATGGGCAACTATTTATAACACATCTCTTCAAATAAATGGACAACCAACATTAAGCGTTAATACTAAAACAGGTAAATTAACTTTAACCCCAGACAGAACTGGGAATTATGTTATTGGGGTAAAAGTATTAGAATACAGAAAAGGGGTGTTAATTGGTGAAACCAAAAGAGATTATCAGTTTAATATCAGCGAATGTGTCTTTGATGTTGTTTCCGCCTTCCTTGCACCTAGTTTAAGTTGCGAATCAGACATAGTTTCATTTCAAAACAGAAGCTCAGGAGGAACAAGCTATCAATGGGATTTTGGCGACCCCAGCAGCAGTAACAATACTTCTATACAAACAAATCCTTCATTTAGATACAGCGTTCCCGGCACATACACTGTACAACTTGTTGCAAAAACAAATTTATGTTCAGATACGTTTAGGTATGATATTGAAGTTAAAGAGAGATTTAAAGCCCAATTACCTAAAGACACTTTATTTTGTGGCCCTTTTACAACCACATTAATTAGCAATCCACCCAATCTTAGTTATGTTTGGAATACGGGTCAAACAACAAGAAATCTAACAGTTAATAGAGCGGGAAGATACATCGTTACAGCTACTGATTTCCCTTGCACATCCAAAGATACTATCGATATTTTTAATGATTTAAGTAAATTTAATTTAGGTCCCGACTCCGTTATTTGCAGAGATAGTTTTGTTCAATTCACTTACAAAGGCAAAGAGGGTTACCGTTCCTACTTGTGGAATGACAATACAACCGATGCATCTGTATTTATTCCGTCTCTTGGCAGCTATAGTGTTAAAGTAGTTAATCAAAACGGTTGTTTAGGCGAAGATACCATCACCTTTGTGTTGTATCCACCTCCGAGAACCCGACTAAGAGACACTTTTATTTGCGAAGGTACAGGAACCATTTTAGATGGCGAAAATTTCCATCCACAAACCCAAGCAGAAACAAGATATTTATGGAACAGAGGTGATACAATGCCACAAATTAGTGTTTCCCAAAGAGGTCGATATATTGTTACAGCAGCAAACAAACTTTGCACAATTTATGACACTGCGGATATTGATTTTTATTTTATAGGTTTAGATTTAGGACCAGACACTTTTTATTGTGGCCCTATTTCTCGAACATTAGACCCCAAAAGAAATTATAAGTCATACTTATGGAATGGAGAAATTACCACTAAACAATTATTTGTATCCACTCCTGGTAAGTATTTTATAAACATAGAAACAGACGAAGGTTGTTTGGCGTCTGACACTATCAACATTATTCAATATCCTGAAATAGACGGTGGATTGGGTAGCGATACTACCATTTGTTTATCTTCCAAATATCCGCTAGTTGCAGCAGACAACATGGAAGAATACTTATGGAATACGGGTGCCACTACTCGGAAAATTATTGTTACACTTCAAGGCACATACACCGTAACCGTTAGAAATAAAAATGGTTGTATCATTTCCGATTCAATCAAAATTACAGAAGACCCTAATGTACTCCCTTCAGACTTATTTATGCCAAATGCTTTTACACCTAATGGAGACAACATCAATGATGTATATCCTGGCAACAAATACAGTGACCCTGGCGCGGAATACCAACTAAGATTATACAACAGATGGGGTGAACAAATTTTTGAATCCAATACACCTTCGGTTACATGGGATGGAACTATTAAAGGAAATTTAGCTCCTCAAGATGTTTATGTGTTTTACACCAAATATGTGGGTTGCGATAATATAGAAAGATGGTTCCGCGGAACCTTCCATTTAATCAGATAACATTATTTAAAAGGGCTGTCTTTTTCCTTAGAAACTTTATTAAAAACAATTTTATCCATTAGCAATGGGAAGAATTTATTCAACCAAAAAAGCATTTTCCCTTCAAAAGACATATACAAGTAACTTTTTCTAGAATTAACTCCATTAACTATCCTAGCAGCAACCTCCTCTGCAGACATAAGCTTTGACTCATCTAATGGGCTTTCTGTTTGATTATCCCCTTTGTTATTAAGTGCCGCATTCCTAATATTTGAAGCCGTATAACCCGGACAAACGATTAATACATTTAAATTATTTTTCAGATTTTCTATTCTAAGTGATTCCAAAAAACCATGCAAAGCAAACTTAGAGGCAGAGTATCCAGTGCGAGCCGGTAACCCTTTAATACCTGCTATAGAGGATACACCAACAACCGTTCCCTTTGATTGAAGAAGATATGGCAAAGCATACTTAGTGCAATACACTGCTCCCCAAAAATTAACATCCATTACCTTTTTAATAACATTAAGATCGCAATCATTAAAAAGTGCGCGCATACTTATACCTGCATTGTTTATTAATATATCACAAGAATTAAATTGACGAATGGTTTCCTCAATCAAAAAAGCGCAATCACTTTCCTTACTCACATCACATTGAATAAGCAAAACAGATGGGTTATACTCCTTACATTTAAGTTCTACTTGCTTAAGTTGTTCAAGTGATCTAGCGGCAATAACTACATTGTATTTTTGTTGAGCATATTGGTATGCCAGAGCCTCTCCTATGCCCGAAGAAGCTCCTGTTATAACAACAGTTTTAACGCTCATTACTTTACAATATCACAACCCTCAACTGGCATCTCAGGATAATCAATATCTACCCCATCGAGACAATATTCAATAGCATCTTCTAGATATACCATCATTACTTGTGATTCATTCTCCCAATTGTCATCTATGATACCGTGATAAACCAGTTCTCTTTTGGCATTAAACAAGAAAACTTCAGGGTTTTTTGTTGCATTAAACACTTCTGCAACTTTGCTATTTTCGTCTTTTAAATAAACAAAACTTGGCAAGACTAAACCATTGTAAAAGGCCGTCATATTCGCCAAACTGTCATCTGAAGACAGTGATGAATTATTAGAGTTAATAACAACAGTTGCCATATTATCTTCCTCATATTGACCAGACAACTTTACGATACGTTCCCAATAGGCATTTGAGATTGGACATGAATTGGCGCTAAAAATAACACACAGTGCATAACGTTCAGCAAATGAATAGTTAGTATATGTTTGTCCATCCGTTGCTATTAAAGAAAAATTTGGGAGTTTATCACCTATGTTCATATTGATATAAATTATTAGGCGAATATCATACAATTCTTTTATTTTGAAAAAATTAAAATACAGAAATATATGACTCCATTTACTACACTCGTTTTAGGTGCAAGCGAAAATCCAGATAGATATTCAAATATTGCCATCCGTATGTTAAGGTCGTACCATTTTGAAACAATGGCAATTGGCAATAAAGTCGGGAAAGTACTTGATGTTCCTATTACTACAGTGAATCAAATTGAAAAATTACCGACAATTCATACTATAACACTTTATCTAAATCCCAAAAATCAAGAAAAATATTACCCCTTTATTCTGAGCTTAAAGCCTGAAAGAGTCATCTTTAATCCAGGAACAGAAAATCAAGACTTTATGGATGAATTAGAGAAAAATAACATTGTAGTAACAGAAGCATGCACCTTAGTATTATTGAGAACAGAACAATATAAACCGTTATAAATGCCAAAAACCGTATCTTTCGACACGGTCTTTGACAAAAACTAAAACTATGAAAACACTTCTGCAAATCTAAACAAAAAAACATATTACGCAACAATTATTTAATATGTTTTGTAAAAAAAATAAAAATCATTTCCAATTAACTAAAAAGTATCTATGATTAAGCCCATTATTCTATTAAATTTGTGGACTTTAGGTATGCTTCGTTTTATATTTGTTTTTTCTATATTATTATCTGGTTTTTTACTAAAATCACAAACAACACCCGAAGAAGTGTATGATACTGCTATAAAATTACCCCCAAAACACCTCCACATCTCCGACTTTTACAAGAAAAATGAGTTTCAAACAAAGAGAGACAGTACTATGTTGGGAGTTCAGCAATATGATGAAATTAAAAAAAACAAACTACCTATTCAAAATTTGGGAGATGTTTCCACGCCTTACCTTCCTTTAAAACTACAAGTTGAACACAGAGATGGATTTATACCCTCAAATCAACCTTACCAACAACTCTTTTTTACCAACAACAATGCAGTATTATATAATGCTAAAATGCCCTACACTGAATTTCGATATGCACAAGGGAGTGCAAGTGCAGGTAGAAATGGCATGATAGATTTAAATGCTTTTCACACTCAAAACATTGGCAAACAATTTAATATAAGCGCAAAATATCACAGTACATCAAATGTTGGATTTTACAGAAGACAAAGGTACAGTGTTAAAAACACTCTGTTAAGCAGTTATTATAACTCCAAAAACAAACGCTTTACCTCTACTTTTATTTATACATGGAACAAAGCTATAATGCAAGAGAATGGCGGACTTGAAAGGTCTTCACAAAACGACTCCACATTCAGAGAAACTCCATTTAATATTCGTCAATTACCAACGGAACTCTCTTTAGCTAACTCACAACATAAATTAAGAGAAATAGAGTTCAACCAAATCTATTGGATTTCTATGGGCGATGATTCTCTAAATAATAAAAAAATTGGTCTAAAATATCGTCTTTCCCATTTGAGGCATCAATATTTTTATTCCGATGAGGAAATAGATTTTGGCTTTTATAACCAAACCTATTATTTCAATGGTAACGCTTCCTTGGATTCAACCAACTCACAACAACTGAGTAACGAATTTTCCATTATCATTCCTGGCAAAAATGCATTAATTGCGGGCATCAAACACGACAACATCAATTATTGGCAATCGGCAAATAGAGTAAATTACCACAGATTAAAAACCCAAAATCTGTCTTTGTTTCTTAATAGCAGTCTGTCTTTATACAAACCTATCAAATCAACGATATTAGCTCATTATTACCTTTCAGGATTCAATCAAAACGACTATCGATTGGAAAGTAAAAACACCTTTGACATTCCTCAAGCACCTCTTTGGCAACTAGCGGGAAATTTATTTGTCAATTCAAGAAGACCTCATTATCAAATGGAATTTCAGATGAGCAATCACTACAGATGGTCGAACAATTGGAATCCAACTCAACAAAAAATTGTACAATTTAAACTAGAAAGAAAGAGCAAAAATAAGAGTGTTAATAAAGTTTATAACTACACCATGCCACTTAATAACTTTTATATTGATGTTCATTATGGCATCATTGACAACTTTATGTATTTGAATAACGAGGGCAAGCCAATGCAAGGAGCAAAGGGTCAAAATCTTTTTCAAGCAGAAGTTATGAAACACTTTAATTTAAGAAATTGGCAATTGAGACAAACCCTATTATTCCAACAATTTTCTACAAACTTATCTCAAACCGCATTATTGCCAGAATTGGTTTCAAAATCTACTTTATACTACCAAAGATTTGCTTTCAAAAAATCAACCTTTATCCAAATAGGTACAGATGTTAGTTGGACAAGTTCATACCAAGCAAACACTTACAATCCCGCTTTACAAAGCTTCCAAAACAGCCCTTATAGAGTTGGAGCCTATCCTTTTGTGGATTTATTCTTAAATGCAGAAATTAAACATGTCAGATTTTTTGCAGTAATGGAACATGTGAATCAATTCGCCGAAACTTTGCAAGCAGAAGGCAACTTAAACTATCAATACCAGTTTGCTAATTATTACTACACTACTCCATTTTACGCCTCAGCGCCTAGAAGATTTAGAATTGGGTTTAATTGGAAGTTTTACTACTAGTTTTTCTAGTTGTTAATCAACAGGTATTTAAATCCATAACTTTTATTATGGTACATTAACTGAATAAAGTAACATCCCTCGGCATTTGTTTGTAATTGTATCTGGTTTTCAACGATGGCAAAGGATTGTGATTGACCTTGCATGTTTACTACTTTAATTGTTACCTCTTTTAGCGGGAGTATTTTAGAAAAAGAAATTAAGCCATTTCCTGGATTAGGATATAAGCTTAATTGCTCCAAATACAACCTATTGATATTTAAAGTTCCATAACAATAGGCATCCATTATCTTCATACTTTTGGCAATATTCAAACGCCCACCCGTTACAGTGTATCCTTGCAATGCAACGACGGTATCAACTCCCTCCAAAATAAACCTTCTGATTAACAAATTAGCCGCTTCGGGATTAGATTTGGTTAAATCAATAAACTTTTCACAAGCATAACTGTGCAACAAACCAACAGCTGCAGTAACCATAGGTGCCGCAAAAGAAGTCCCTGAGTATCCGCCTCTGTATAAATCTCCTGAAATTTGATTTTCCTTATTATAGGCTTTCACTGAAAACACATTGACTCCGGGGGCACTTAAATCAACATGCTGTTGACTGTAGCCACTTGAAAAATATTGGTCATTTATCGTTGAGGAACCTACTGTAATTAAATGTCTACTAGGGCATAAAGTTGGTAAATCGCCCTTAGTATCTACCAAAGCTTGATTATTTGAAACCGCGCCAACATTCATAACCCCATATTTACCAAGAGAATCGTATATCATACACCACAATGGTGCTTCGTGTGGCATTTTATCATCGATTCCCCAACTTGCATTAGTGGCAACGACAAAGGCCCCTTTTTTCCCTTTGGTATTATGGTACAACTTTCGTTGATGTAAAACATAGCTATAAGCACGTATGGCATCAGATTGATAGATTGGCATTGACAAAGAAGTATCTGCAATAGTAACAATCATGAGTTTAACATGCCACATTATTCCGGCAATACCTGTTGTATCATTTCCTCTTGCACCAATAATCCCTGCAACTGGAGTTCCATGAGTAGCATCAAAATTCACACTATCGCTTATATCATTGTTTTGACCCATAAAATTCCACCCATAAACATCATCTACATAACCATTGCTGTCATCATCTATCATATTTCCCGGAACTTCAGAATGGTTTTTCCAAATATTGTTTTTAAAATCGGGATGATTCAAATGCAAACCATCATCAATAACGGCAATAACAATAGTGTCCCCTTGCCTATTGGCAGCTTGTCGACTTAAATCCCATGCTTTGGTGGCTTTGATTAAATTCAAATGCCATTGCCTGTTGAATAAAGTATCAGTTGGGGTGGTTTCTCTGAACTTTATAATGCCATCATTTTGAAAATTCTGTACTTTTGAAAGGGTGCTTAACTTTTCAATCAACCTTTCTTTTGTCAGATAAACAGAGGACCACTCTATCACAAAAATCTTATTATCAACATCTAAAGCAGTCGCCTTT
>JBIPNH010000062.1:0-13008 GCA_044373665.1 Bacteroidia bacterium | reverse complement strand
TGTAAATTGGGGTTTTGGGAATAATACTGTCCATGATTCACTAAAGGGTTTTTTTTAACAATTCCACCAATATAATTGATGCTCAGGCAGTTTTTTTTACCTAAAAAACCGGGAATACTTTTTTGCCCAAGAACAAAACCTTGGATTGAAAATAATAAAATTAAAGGAATATATTTAAGTTGCATTATGATTTTACTTGGTGGAATAGAGAATAGATCATTGTTTTTAAATGGTCAGTGCGTTTTTTTACTTTATAATTGTCTCTTTGTACGTATACAACTTTGCCTGTTTTAAGGTCAAAAACAATAGAACTCAATTGGAGGTTGTGCTCAGGAAGTACTGAAAGAATATATGGAATAAATAAAGGATAAATGACGATTGAAGCAATCAGATATTCAGGCTCAATTGGTTCTCTGTATATTTTTTGTGTAATACCCGAGAGCATGACGTGGTTTGTGCCATATTGTTCTTGAATCAAATCGATGTTGTTGGTATTGTACATTACAGATTGACCTTCATTGTTATTAATCCATTCAGTTACCCACTCCATTAGTTCTGAATATTGATTGATTAATTCAGTGTTTAATTGTTTTTTGGCTGACATGTCAATGAAATCGACGTCAATGCCGTTCAACTTTGCCATGTCTTTGTATAATTTTGCCAAAGCAATAGTTGTTTTTTCATTGTCCAATAAGTCCTCTTTAGAATTGCCATTTTTGAAAGTATACTTGTCGTAATTAGGGTTTAGCAAAACCATTTTTTTAATTCCGCCAGTTTCTCCAAATCGTTTAATATACCAACTGCTTGTAGGGTCTTTTCTTTTGGAAAGATTATTATTTTTGTCTTCATCGTCACTTACAGAGTTGTACAAAGAAAATTGTTCTCTTAGCGATTTAACAAAAGAACTATCACTTAGAAATTTGGAAAATCCAAGAATGTTGCTACTGCTTAATTTATTTGAGCTTGAACTAGAGCTTGATTTGAACTCAGAAGGTGCAGGTTCTGCCTTTTTGTTTTTATCCTGATAAGCCTTGATGATTTTCATCTTTTCGGTTTTACTCAAAGCTTCAAATTCAGGTTTTAATTTTAACTCTTCTAAAGTGATACTCTCATCGATGTCTAGTTTTTTCTCAATATTTAAGGTCGTGGAGTCCTTAATAATATGGGCTGTAAAAGAGGAAGGAGTTGACTGAGTTTGTTTGAACATTAAATACAATGATTGCTCAAACAAGTGCTTGCTAAATGAATCTTTTTTGTTTACTTGGAAAGAGTTCCACGCATTTCTAACATTGATGATTGACAAAGTGTTAAGGTCAACATAGGTTAAAAAAGCATTTACTTTTTGAGTGACACCCTCTAAATCATTTAAACTTTTTTCTTTGGAGTAAGAACTTGGTTCATCAAAAATTCGTTTGTTGGTTTGTCCATAAATAGACATTGCAGCCATTTTGTATGAAAAAGCAGTGTCTTTGTATTTTTTCTTATATAGGTAGGAAAGGTAATAGACACGTTGGTAATTTCCATAGTTTAAATTGATGAAAAATAACTCAACACGAGCTTGTTGTTGTATGGTTTTAAAATAATCTTCACCAAATAAATACAATGCATTGTTGTTGTTTTTTGATTTAGAATAAAAAATCTCCAATTCCGCTTTTCTTTTTTTGATATTTGGATGACTCGATTCTTCATCATCTTCGTCTTCCTCTGCAGTAATTCTAGATTCTATTTTAGGTGCAGTGTAATCCAATTTAAAAAGACTGTCTTCAAAAATATTGGTCGACCAATCAATTTCATCATATGGTAGATAAGAAAATAATAACATGTCAAAGGATGAAATTGCTGCATTTTGAGCATATTTTGTTTTGCTGAATAATTCAAACCCATCTTTATCGGCTTCTAACTCATCTTCTTTGGAATAGTGGTATGTTGCTTTTAGTTTACTTTCTAAATCCAGGTTTCTAAAATCACCTTTACCTTTCGAAATATCTTGTTGTCTTTTGTATTTTTGAATGCTATGTTTGCTTTTAAAGTGAGAAATTTCATGACATAAGATGTAGGCTAGTTGTGCCTCATTTTCAACCTGACTCAATAAACCAACTGTAACAAATACTATACCTTGGTCTGTCGCAAAAGCATTAACAGAACTTGATTTTAATACATAAAAACGAAGTTTGCCAGTTAAGCTAGGGTCATTAGACATAATGGTATTCGCAACCTTGTTTACATAATCAGATAAAACGTCACCGTATAGGATTTTACCGCTAAAAAGAATGTTGTCAATAGAAAAATTGGCATTATACACAAATTCTTTTTCGGTTTTTTTAACCCTACTACTTTTATTGCTTTTGTTGATTTTTAAATAATCAGCTTCGATTTTTTTGGAAGTTAAAGCAAGAAAATCTTTTGGAATTACCCCCTGACATCTTAGAGGTTGATAAGAGATTTTTTGAGAATAAGCGCTTAATCCACAAAAAATAAGGATATAGCAAATAGATAAGTATTTCATTGAGATGTTGAATTGCAAAGAAAATGTAATTTATTTATTTGAACAATCTTTTTTATTTAGATTTGGTATGAACTATAAATTAATCTAATTTTGAAGTCATATTTTTAAATGAAACTGAAAACAAACTTAATTTTTTCTTTGGTTTTGGCTCTTACAGCCACTTTTTTTATTGTAAAGTTTATGAATAAAAACGCAATTTCTGCCCCTGAAAATCCTTTTTTTGTCTCTAAATTAATTGATTTGGAGGGAAATACATTTGACCCAAATCAACTTAAGGAGTCCGTTTTTGTAGTGTCCTATTTTCAAACTTGGTGTAGTGATTGTGTTAAAGAACAACCTGAATTGTTGAAATTGGAAACACATTTTAAAGGGCAAAATTTCAAAGTTTTAATGGTTAGTGATGAACCAACAGAACTGCTTGTGAAGTTTAAAGAAAAGTTTCAATCACAATTAAGTTTTTACCAACTACAAGTTCCTATTAAATCTATTGGAATATCAAGATTCCCAACCACTTATTTAATAGATAAAAATGGAATTGTGCAAGAAGTAAAAGTAGAAGGAATTAACTGGTACACACCAGAAATTATAGAAAAAGTTTCCCAATTGTTAAAGTAAAAAAAGAAACTGTAAGAAATGGCATCAAAACTATTGTTTTAATCCGTTAACAAAATCATTTGCTGACATTCTTTTCTTCCCCTCAACCTGAAGTTCAATGACTTTAATTTGAAAATCAGAGCAGTGTGCTATTAACTCTTTTTGTGGATTGATTTCCAAAAGACCAATTTCGGTCGATTTGTTGCTTAGAATCTCAACTTTAAATAGTTTTAATTTTTTATTATTCCATGTTGTATAAGCACCAGGATAGGGAGACAATCCTCTAACTAAGTTGAATACTTGCTGTGCTGATTTATTCCAATTAATAACACAATGTTCATCGAATATTTTGGGTGCATGAGGAAATTCTCCAGTTTCTTGCTGTGTTAATTGAATGTTGCCACTGCTTATTATATCAAGACTTTTACAAACCAATTCAGCCCCTTGTTGCATCAAACGTTCATAGAGTTCACCAATAGTTTCATTGGGGTGAATTTCTGTTTTCTCTCTTAAAATTAAATCACCAGTGTCTATTTCATGTTTGAGAAAAAAAGTAGTTACTCCTGTGTGTGTTTCTCCATTAATAATGGCCCAATTGATGGGAGCAGCCCCTCTGTAATTAGGTAAATAGCTTGCGTGAAGATTAAATGTGCCCATAGGAGGCATATTCCAAACAATTTCAGGAAGCATTCTAAAGGCAATAACAATTTGAATGTCAGCGTTTAGTGACTTTAATTCATTGATAAAATCTTCTGATTTTAAATTGTTAGGTTGTAAAATAGGTAGTTGGAGTTCAATAGCAGCTTTTTTCACCGCAGACATTTGAAGTTGATAGCCTCTACCAGCGGGTTTGTCAGGTGCGGTAACAACCGCTACAATATTGTAGCCGCTTTCAATTATTTTTTTTAAAGAGCAAACAGCAAAATCGGGAGTGCCAAAAAAAACAATCTTCAAATCCTTTTTAGAAGTAAATTGCATCACATTGCAAAACTAATAGTTTTTAACTGAAGCTTAATTAATCTTTAAACAAAATGAAATTTTTAGTTATTATTTTAAAAAAAAGATTATAATTGCATGATATATAAATACATAATATGAAATTAACATTTACCATTTTATTTACATTGTTGATTGGAGGGTTTTTAAAGGCTCAAACAGAATATACTTTAACTCACTCTACAGGCACATACACTGAATTATCTACAAGTACAAATATCAATAAAGTTTGGGATTTTGAAGATGCAATGATAAAGTTGCCATTTAAATTCAAATATTTTAAAAAAGATTTTGACACCATTTATGTAACCATGCAAAGTGCTTTTTTTTCAAGACCAGGATTAAATTATGACAATATTTTTTATGGTTCTTTTAATTATTTCCCTGAGGATGAGGACCCCAATTTATCACCTGTATCCTACGCTATTACAGGAACTTCACCTAACAGAATATTAAAAGTGCAATTTAAGAATGTAAAAGCCGAGGTAATAGATATAGGAGAAGAATTTACTGCCAATTATCAAATGTGGTTTCATGAAACAAGTAATAAATTTCAATTTCATTTTGGTCCTAATGTAAACACCGATTTAAATTTAAATGAACACATTATGGGTTTTATTGATGTAGATAATAGTCCATACTTGGCGATTTCAGGAACAGCGAGTGAACCAACATTGGTAAGAGTTACAAGTGCCGCTTCATTCAATGGAATTTCAACACATCCATCCAATGGACAGATATATACTTTTAATCCAGAGGCACCTTCTACATCAACTCAAACAATAATCAAACCTTACACATTGACCTACAATGAAAATGGAATGCTTATTAATTCATCATTAAACATTGAAATTGAGATTTTAGATTTAAACGGAAAGCTTATTGCAAATCAAAATAATGATAACACAAATTCATGCTTTGTAAATACGAATTTGTTACAAAGCGGTTTATACATTGTTCGTATAAAAGCAGAAGATGTATCATTTAATGAAAAGCTTGTCGTTTATTAATTTATTTTTTCTATTTAAAAGTAATATATTATTTTTAAATAACTTGTTGGTTTTTAGTTTAATGTGTGTTTTATTTAGAATTATTTTAAATTGAATTTTTTGTTAATAAATACTTTTTACATTGAGCGAAAGGGCAATATATTTGCGACTTAATTAGTAGTGTCATATTTCAGTCATAATTTATAACATGGTCAATCACCCATCAAAAAAAATCCTTAGAATTAAAACAATCATTATTTCGATTGTATTGCTTCTTAATCTATCAATTTTTGCTCAAGATGGAGCACTTACACCTGCAGCTGCAGAAGGCGAAACATTATTCAAAGCAAATTGTGTGTCATGTCACGCAATGAATTCGAAGCAAGTTGGACCTGCATTACAAGGCGTTCACACCAGACGTTCTGAAGAATGGTTATTGAAATGGATAAAGAACAACGAAAAATTTAGAGCAAGCGGCGACAAAGACGCCATAGCCATTTATAATGAATATGGTGGAGCAGCCATGAACTCATTTGAAAACTTGAGCGATGATCAAATTAAAAGTATCATCACTTATTTTAAAGAATGGACACCACCTGCACCGAAAGTTGCAGCAGGAGGAGAGGCAGCCGCTGAAACAACGTCTTTTTATTCAAACAACACGTTGTATATCTTATTGTTCTTAATCATTGTTTTAGTTATTTTACTTTATGTACTTAACAAAACAAAAAGGACATTAAAAAGCACTGTTGCTGAAGTTGAAGAATCATCAGATGAAGCAGCATCAGCACCATCTGAATTCCAAGAAAAAATAGCTTACTACAAAAAGAGAATTAACCCTACCATTTTCAAGATGGCTGTTGGTACTGTTATTTTGGGTGGATTGGCAGCTTATGGATTCTACTTTGGTGTAACAGAAGTAGGTGTTCAACAAGGTTATGCGCCAGAACAACCGATTAAATATTCTCACAAATTACACGCAGGTGAGTTAGCGATTGATTGTAAGTATTGTCACTCAACTGCAGAGTACTCCAAGCAAGCAAGTGTTCCAAGCGTAAATACTTGTATGAACTGTCACAAAGGCGTTCAGTTGAGAGATAAATACAACGGTGAAATTTCTCCAGAAATCAAAAAAATATACACGGCAATGGATTACGATCCTGACAAACCAGCAGGTGAACAATACGGTCCAAATCCAAAACCAATTCGTTGGGTAAGAATTCATAACTTGCCAGACCATGCTTTCTTTAATCACAGCATGCACGTAAGTACAGGTGTTTCTTGTCAAACTTGTCACGGTCCAATTCAAGAAATGGAAGTCGTACAACAATTCTCTACACTTCAAATGGGATGGTGTATTAACTGTCACAGAGAAAGAAATGTAGATGTAGAAAACAATCCTTATTACGAAAAATTACACGCCAAAATCAAAGCGGAGAAAAATGACAAATCTTCTAACTATGGCAAGTACTTTACAAAAGACGGAAAAATTAATATTAAACCAGCAGACAACGGTGCACTTGAATGTTCAAAATGTCACTATTAATCAAATTTAACAAAAAAGGCTAATCAATAAAATGGCAAAAAAACAATTATACTGGAAAGGTGAAGATGAGCTTTTAAAAACTAAAGAGTTTTTAGCATCTCAAAAAAATGAATTCAGCGAAGCTTTACCTCTTGATGAAGTGTTTAGTGAAAATAACATGGGGCTAACAGCCAACAGAAGAGATTTCCTTAAGTTCTTCGGTTTTAGTGTTGCAGCAGTTTCTTTAGCGGCTTGTAATCCAACCCCTGTTCGTAATATCGTTCCTTATTTAGTAAAACCAGAGGAAGTAACCCCTGGCGTAGCTAACTATTATAACTCTATCTGTGGCGCTTGTTCAACAGCTTGCGGAACTACGGTTAAAACTCGTGAAGGTAGACCAATTAAAATGGATGGTAATGTTTTGTCACCAATCTCTAAAGGGGGATTGTGTGCGACAGGTCAAGCCTCAATTTTAAGTTTATATGATACTGAACGTTTGGACGGTCCAACACAAAAAGGTTCTCCAATTGAATGGACTAACTTAGATAAAACTGTAGTTGAACAATTAACTCAAATGACTGCTTCTGGTGCTAAAATAGCTTTAGTTTCAGGAACAATTCACAGTCCTTCAGGTTTAGCACTTATTGAAGAGTTTAAAGCTAAATTCACTTCAACTACTCACATTACTTACGATGCAATTAGTTATTCTGGAATATTAACAGCTAACAAAAACTCATTTGGTAAACAAGTAATTCCTTCTTACCATTTCGACAAAGCTAATGTAGTAGTAAGTTTTGGTGCTGATTTCTTAGGTACTTGGATTTCTCCAGTTGAATTTACTAAAGCTTGGTCAGCAAAAAGAAAAGTTGAAGGTGCCGATAAAATTGTAAAAACAATTCAGTTTGAAAGTAATTTATCAACCACTGGTTCAAATGCAGATTACAGATTCCCAATGAAATCTTCAAACGAAGCAGTATACGTGGTTGCATTGCACAATGAATTAGCTCAAAAAGCCGGTATTCCTCAAATTGCAATGGCTCAATCAGGAGAATTAGCTGGTGGTTCAATCAAACAAGCTGCTGAAGCTCTATGGGCTGAAAAAGGCACTTCAATGGTTATCTCAGGTTCAAATAATCCTTCAATACAAACGGTTGTAAATGCGATTAACTTATTGTTAAATAACTACGGATCTACCATCGATTTGGATAATTATTCAAACCAATTTAAAGGGGTAGACTCTGATTTATATCAATTGTCTAACGACATGCAAAATGGCACCTATTCTGCGGTATTGTTTTGGAATGCAAATCCAGTTTATAACACGCCATTCTCTTCACAATTTGTTGAAGGAATTAAAAAAGCTAAATTATCAGTTTCATTCTCAGGAACAGCTGATGAAACAGCTTCATTATGTCAATACATAGCACCTTCTAATCATTTCTTGGAATCTTGGAATGATGCGGAACCTAAAGCAGGTGTTTTACAATTAAGCCAACCAACTATTTCTCCAGTTTTCAAAACCAGACAAGCTGAAGAGTCATTAATGAGTTGGGCTTCAATATCATTCGATAGCACTACTGATCCATTTGCTAAAAAAGGAATTTACTCTGAAAAATTAAATGCTTCTCCTTTCTATCTATACATCAAAAAAGTATGGGCATCTAAAGGTGTTGCGACAGATGAAGCCTTCAATAAAGCACTTCACGATGGTGGTAAATTTGATACTGCTCCACAAATGACAACAGTTCCTTCATTTGCAGTTGCATTAAATTCTATCGTTTCAAGTTTAGAAACCAGTATTGGTAAAAAAGACCAAATTGATTTAATTTTATACCAAAATATTTCTGTAAAAGATGGTCAATTAAGTAACAACCCATGGATTCAAGAAACCCCAGATCCAATCAGTAAAGTTACTTGGGACAATTACGTATCCTTACCAAAAGCATTAGCAGAAAACAAAGGAATTAAAAACGGTGACTTAGTAAATGTTACGGTTGGTAAAAACTCTTTGAAAGCAATGCCAGTTTTTGTTCAACCAGGACAAAGCAACATGACAATCGGACTTGCAGTTGGTTACGGTAGAAAAGGTAAAATTGGAGAAAAAGGAGAATTTGATTCAATCGGGAAAAATGCCTATTTGTTTGTGAATACTTCAGATTTTTCAAGAAACTACATCGTTAACGGTGTAACTATCGAGAAAATAGATGGAGCTTATGAATTAGCACAAACACAAACACACCATTCAATTGAAGGTCGTGCAATTGTTAAAGAAACGACATTTGGTGAATACAAAAAAGATCCAACTGCTGGTAATAATCAACCACAACCTCATTTATATACGCTTTGGGAAACTAAGGACTACAAAAAAGATGGCGCGCCTAATCACCACTGGGCTATGTCTATCGACTTAAATGCTTGTACTGGTTGTTCAGCTTGTGTGGTAAGTTGTAGTATCGAAAACAACGTTCCTGTTGTAGGTCGTGCCGAGGTTAGAAGAAGAAGAGAAATGCACTGGATAAGAATCGACAGATACTTTGCATTTGAAGATAAAAAAGGTTTGGTAGATAAAAACAACTCTCAATTTGAAGGTGCATTTATTACCAAAGAAAAAGGATTGGCAATTGCTGATGAAAAAGCAGTAGGGTCACAGTTTGAACATTGGGAAAATGTAAAAGTGGTTCACCAACCAATGATGTGTCAACATTGTGGTCAGGCTCCATGTGAAACAGTTTGTCCAGTTTTAGCAACCACTCACTCAACAGAAGGTTTAAACCAAATGACTTACAACAGATGTATTGGTACTAAATATTGTGCAAACAACTGTCCATACAAAGTAAGACGTTTCAATTGGTTCAGATACAACGATAACGATAAATTTGATTTCCATTTCAATAATGATTTAGGTAAAATGGTTATCAATCCAGACGTTACTGTAAGAACTAGAGGGGTTATGGAAAAATGTAGCATGTGTGTTCAAAACATACAAGCTGGAAAAGTAAAAGCGAAAAGAGAAAAAAGAGCTTTAACTGATGGAGAAGTTAAAACAGCCTGTCAAAAAGCTTGTCCAGCAAACGCTATCGTTTTTGGTGACGTAAATGATCCAAACAGTGAAGTTCACAAATTATTCAAAAACGAACGTTCATACAGAGTATTAGAAGAGTTAAATACACAAACTGCGGTTAAATATTTAACTAAAGTAAGAGATATCCAAAACAACAACGCATAATTCATAATAATAAACAGAAATGATTCACGATTCAGCTATAAGAACCCAATTAGTAACAGGAGAAAAAACACTTCATGATGTTACTACTGAAATCTGTCGTCCTATAGAAAATAAACCATCTACTTCATGGAAAGTAGGGTTTACACTGTCTGTAATTTTCTTAGGTATATTAGGAGTTACACTTGCTATCACTACCTTATTCGGTATTGGTACATGGGGACTAAACAAAACAGTTCAATGGGGATGGGATATCACCAATTTCGTATTTTGGGTTGGTATTGGTCACGCAGGTACTTTGATTTCTGCAATCCTTTTATTATTCCGTCAAAAATGGAGAATGTCTATTAACCGTTCTGCAGAAGCAATGACCATTTTCGCGGTAATGTGTGCTGCCATATTCCCCCTTTTCCACATGGGTCGTATATGGGTAGGGATGTATTGGGTATTACCTCTTCCAAATGCTTTCGGTTCTTTATGGGGTAATTTCCACTCACCGTTACTTTGGGACGTATTTGCAATTACAACTTATTTCTCAGTTTCATTGGTGTTTTGGTATTTGGGTTTAATTCCTGATATCGCAACAGTAAGAGACAGAGCAACTACTGCAGGTAGAAAATTTTGGTATAACTTTTTCTCAATGGGCTGGACAGGTTCAGTTAGAACTTGGAACAGATACGAGGTTGTTTCTTTAATATTAGCAGGTATCTCTACACCACTAGTACTCTCTGTTCACACCATTGTATCTATGGACTTTGCAACTTCAGTTGTTCCTGGATGGCACACTACCATTTTCCCTCCGTACTTCGTAGCAGGTGCGATTTTCTCTGGATTTGGTATGGTATTGACCTTGTTAGTTATTGTTCGTAAAGTAATGAACTACCAAGATTATATCACTATCGGTCACTTAGAAGCGATGTGTAAAGTAGTAATGTTAACTGGTACTATGGTTGGTTTGGCTTATATCACTGAGTTTTTTGTTGCAGCTTATTCTGGAGTGGTTTATGAACAATATGCCTTTATTAACAGAGCAACTGGACCTTATTGGTGGGCTTATTGGAGTATGATGACTTGTAACCTTATAGCACCTCAAGTGTTTTGGTTCAAATGGGCTCGTACTACACCTTGGTTTATCTTTATGTTATCAATTGTTGTTAACGTTGGTATGTGGTTCGAAAGATTTGTAATTATCGTAACCTCTTTACATAGAGAATATCTTCCTTCAGGTTGGGTTATGTACTCTCCAACCATTATTGAAATCGGAATATTTGTAGGAACATTCGGTTTATTTTTCACTTGCTTCTTCTTGTTTTCAAAATTCTTACCAGTGATAAACATGTCTGAAGTAAAAAGTATATTGAAAAACAGAGAATAATCATTTTTAAAAGAACAAATTAATGATAGACAAAAATTTATATCTAGATAGAAACAAAACAGTTATTTTCGGAATATTCGAAAATCCAGATAGTTTTTTAGAAACTGTTGGTAAAGTTCACTCTAAAGGAGTAGACATTATCGACTGTTACACCCCATTCCCAATCCATGGTATCGAAAAAGCAATGGGTTTAAAACGCTCATTATTGCCAATTGGTGCTTTCCTTTCAGGTACATTAGGCTTTATAGGAGCTGGTTCTTTACAATACTACACAATGACATACGATTGGCCAATAGTAATCGGAAATAAACCGTCATTCGGTGTAAGTTTTGTGCCAGTTTGGTTTGAAGGAACAATCTTATTTACGGCATTTGGTTTGGCATTATTGTTTTTTATAAGAAACAAAATGTTACACGGTAAGATGCCATCTGAACGCGTTGATATGAGACAAACAGACGACAGAATGGTTGTTGCTATTGCTTCTGACAATCCTGCTATTAACAGATCTGAGTTAACTGATATGTTATTCAATGGTGGAGCAGTAGAAGTGAAAGAACGTACAAACCACGGTTACGAAGATTTTACCGATGTCAATTTAACCCGTAATAATTAATTAGAAAGAACATGAACAAGTTATTTTATATCGTTTTATCAACTGCTTTACTCTCACTATCCTCATGCTTTTTAAAGTCTTCGGGTGATTTTACAGGAATTGAATATGCTCCTGATATGTATTATTCCAAAGGTTATGAACCAATGACTCAATTTTCTGATAGCAGTAAATACAGATACAACCCTTATTTTATGTCAATGAGAGAACCTGTAGCAGGAACTGTTGCAAAAGGTCAGTTAGATTATCAATACCCATTTGACAATACAGCTGAAGGTTATGCAGCTTCTGCATCATTAACTATGCCAACTGATTTAACTGAAAAAGAATTGTTAAGAGGTGAACTTCAATACCAAGTTTATTGCTCAGTTTGTCATGGAGAAAAAGGCGGTAATGACGGTAAAGTGTCTGCTAAACAATCAGTACTTAAACCATCATGGGCCAACTACCAAGATCCTTATGTTAAAAACTTACCTGTAGGTAATATCTATCATGTACTAACTTATGGTAAAAACAACATGGGAAGTTACGCTTATGCTTTAACTCCAAGAGAAAGATGGTCAGTTATTTCTTACGTAAAACGCCTTAGCGCTATGGATGCTGATGGAAATATTCCTGCAAACGTTTCAGCTTTACCAATCATTTCATCAACTGATACTTTAACTCAAAAACAATAACCATTTATAGATTTTTAACATGAGTCACGGACACGAACTACATATTCATCAAGAAAATTACCAGTTTAAAGGTAAAGCAAAAACATTAAGTTTAGCTCTACTTATTATTGGATTAGCATTTTCAATTATTGGTATTTTTACCATTCCAAGAGATACTCACCATGATGCACATGATACTGCTGCTAAACATGAAGTATCTAATCACAAAACCATTGAAAAAAACATTCATGGTGTTGATGTTGGTCACAGCGATGAACAATTATACCCTATTCCTGTAGAACATGCGAAACCATGGTATACTAGAATTTATATGAACTTGTTGATTAATGGTTATTTCTTGCTTTTAATCGCTGTTTGTGGTATATTCTTCTTTGCCTTACAATACATCGCAAATGCTGGTTGGGCTTCTTCTTTGCTCAGAATACCTCAAGCAATCAGTACTATTCTTCCAATTGGTGCTATTATTGTTTTAGCTGTTTTCTTATTAGCAGGACAGGATATTTACCATTGGGT
>JBIPNH010000178.1:0-3768 GCA_044373665.1 Bacteroidia bacterium | reverse complement strand
AAATGGGGAAAGGCTGTTAAATTTGATGTTTATGAAGATACTAAAACTGTATCTCATGGTTTAGATGTTCAATTTGAATCAGGTATCAAGGAAGCTAAAGCTCCCAAAATTGAAAGTTAAAAATTACATCTAACATAAACAGCTGTAGCTATTGGTACTTTTGATTGAATTGGATTAAAAAATTGGACGACTATATAATAGCACGACCGAATAACAAGGGTTTAGCTTCGCTGATTTTCAATTGGCATAATTGACGTTCCGAAGCATCGGAATAGTGCTCCGAAGTAAGCCTTGGCCGAGGTAAATCATCTAGATAGCTTCGGGATGGATTTCCACATTAATCTCGGCTGAGCCGAGATGGTGAAAATCGCCACCTTCGCAAAGACGCAAAACTTTATCGGCAATACTATCACGACACAAAACATTTTGACAATGAGAAACTTATTTTTACTTTTTCTGTCAATTATAACTTTAACGGCAAGCGGACAATTTCACTTGCTTGGTTTTAAAGGTGGAGCAAGTTGGACAAACGTGAAGGCAAGTAATTTTATTAACAATAGAAACGATAGAACAGGTTTGGCTATTGGACTAACTTATGACTTTAATTTCAAAAGGCATTTTACTTTAGGTGCTGACATTGTTTACAATCAGCGTGGTTTTACAAATGAAATGATATTTTCAAACAACCAAGGAAATCCAACAGGGAGAAAAGAGACAAATGAGCCAATCAGATTCAATTATGACTATGTATCGATGCCTTTAAAAGTTGGATTCAATTACGGCAACACAGTTTATGTTTTTACAACTATTGGCTTGACTCCTTCTATAATTGTTGAAGCAAAAACTATCACTCCAACAATTGACTTTAACCGGACAATTATTTTTGGAGAAACATCAAATGTTACAGGTAGGGTAAACAAGTTTGACATTGGAGGACTTATTGAGATTGGTGGCGGTTATAAGTTTAAAAGTCGTTATTGGGTGTTTACATCATTTTCGTATCAACACGGTTTTACAACAATTACAAACTCTAACTATTTTAAAAACAGCAAAATCAGACATTACGGAATGACATTAAACTTAGGTCTGAAATATGCATTGACAAAATAACAACTATCGCAAACAAGGGTTTAGCTTCGCTGATTTTTAATTGGCAAAAGTGGGGCATAAGTGATAGATTTGAACTTTGGGAATTCTATTGAACATTTGTGCTGATTTGAATATTCGTGCTTCGATCCCGAAGCCGCAGGACCGCTTCTTCGCCAAGTGCCAAAAAGTTAGCGGGAAATGCATGGAACCCATAAAAAAGAAATACCCAATACTACAAAAAAGAAAATGGAAATAATTATAATAATAGGTTTAATTCTACTTAACGGAATATTCTCAATGTCAGAAATGTCATTGGTTTCATCAAGAAAATTTAAACTTGAAAATGCAAAAAAGAAAGGAAAAAAAGGGGCGGAAACAGCCTTAGAACTATCTGACAATCCAACTAAATTTTTAAGCACTGTGCAAATTGGGATTACCTTAATTGGTATTTTACTTGGTGTGTATAGTGGCGAAAAATTAACCAATAATGTTTTTGATTTTTTAGTACAATTTGAATTAATCAAGAACTATGCAAATCATTTATCAACTGGAATAATTGTGGTTTTTGTAACCTATTTGTCTATTGTATTAGGCGAATTATTACCAAAAAGAATTGCCATGACTTTCCCTGAACCTATTGCTATTGTTTTATCAAAACCAATGAAAATTCTATCTGTAATTACTTCGCCATTTGTTTGGCTTTTAACTTCTACCAATGATATTTTGTTGAAAATAATGGGAATTAAAAAAACAAGCGATAGCAAAGTTTCAGAAGAAGAAATAAAATCAATTATCAAGGAAAGTGCAGAAGGTGGAGAAATTCAAGACATTGAACACAATATTATGGAACGTGTTTTTGAATTGGGCGATAGAAAAGTTAATACCTTATTTACTCACAGAAGTGAAATGGTCTATTTTACTTTACAAGACAATTGGGAAGAAATTAAAACTAAAATAAACGAAGAAAAACACTCGGCTTATCCCGTAAGTAAGTCGAATGATTTAGACGATATCATAGGAATTGTTTTACTAAAAGATTTGTTTACACCTTCATCTGATTCTGCATTTAACATTAAAGAATATATAAAAGATCCGATATACTTTAATGAAAACACCTTTGCCTATAAAGTGTTAGAAACCTTTAAAAAAGAAAAAATGCACTATGGAATTGTTGTAGATGAATATGGCACAACACAAGGAATTGTTACTATGGATGATGTAGTAGATGCATTGGTGGGAGATGTTACTGAAAATGACCAATATGAATACCAACTAACACGACGTGACGAAAATACTTGGTTAGTTGATGGACAATATTCAATTATTGATTTTATAAAATACTTTAATATAGAACTGAAAGAAAACTACCAATCAAAGTTCACTACGGTTGCCGGACTCATTATCTATAACAAAAGTACTTTGC
Organism: Bacteroidia bacterium; assembly: GCA_044373665.1. Classification (GTDB taxonomy): domain Bacteria; phylum Bacteroidota; class Bacteroidia; order NS11-12g; family UBA955; genus JABMMZ01. The sequence goes on along the minus strand of JBIPNH010000178.1, from coordinate 1,256 downwards.
CAGAAATTGGTCAAAAAACTAGAATAGATAATTATGAATTAGAAATCATTGATAAAGACGGACAACGAATTGACAAAATTTTGGTTACAAAAATTTAGCAAAAAAGGAGATGCTTATGTTCCACTAACAAGATTCGATACAAATGAAAAAAGCAAAGCATTAACTATCTTTAAAATCAATCTTCAGATTCTATTGACAAAAAAGTAATTGAGCTTACCGAATCTTTTTTTAAATGCCAAATGAGAACATATCTGATTATAACAATAACCCTATTACTGTTTATGGTTTGTGACTCACAAGTCGCTAATAACTAACTATGAAGAAAATCATAATCCTTGTAGTATTTATATCATTAACAATCAACCTATTTGCTCAACCAGGTGATGAGCCTACATACATAAACGAAAAGGCCTACACACAAGCATTTTTGCATTGCGTGACCGATGAAAAACATTTTGCCAAATATGCCATTGAAGCCCATTCAGGCAATTTTGATATTACGGAACCTTTCAAGTGCAAATTACATATTCCTACAGGAATTAATAAAATTTGGCGAGATGCAGAAAACAGTAACTTACACACGAAGGGAGACTATGATTACTCCAATGACTTTTGGGTTGGAATTAGATTTAATTTTTATTTAGGTGGCAAATTGGTTTCAAAAGCCTTTAAAAAAATAGAAAAACCTCAAAAAGACACCAATTCATTTACATTTTACTTTAACCTAGACCCACTCGATTTCTATCAAGATAAAGGTAGTATCAATTATGCATTTATTGAATTTCTAAAGAACATTAATAATAAAGGAAGTCAACTTGGAATTGAAGCAGCTCTGACTTCAAAAAATTCAAATCATAAAAATTACATACCGATTGCTTATGGCAGTTTTTACCTTCGTTATGATGATTTAAAATACAGAGAATGGACAAAATCGGCAACAGATTACAATATTAAACTTAAGCAATTGGCAGACAGTACTATGAAAATCATTTTCGGTGAAACAGGATTTTATAAAAACTTCGCAATGACCTGCCTTCAAAATCCTTGTGAAAAAGGTTATTTTTATAACAATTCTTTTGTGTCAAATAACCCTTGTACAACACAACCACAAGATAGTTGCAAAGAAGCAATTATATCCTATAGTTACATAAAAAATGGTGTACCGCTAAAAATCAAACTGCTAATTACAATCAAGGAAAACAGAAACTTTGTAAATATAGAAAACAACCCATTTGGTAAAAATAAAATTCCTTTAG
>JBIPNH010000007.1:0-46510 GCA_044373665.1 Bacteroidia bacterium | reverse complement strand
ACCGCAGAGAATAAAAACACTAATCCATCTAATACACGTAATGATCTATTTACTTCTACAGTAAAATCTACGTGACCAGGTGTATCGATAATGTTAATGTGATATCTATTGTTTCTATAATTCCATTGAACAGTAGTAGCAGCAGAGGTGATTGTTATTCCACGTTCAGCTTCTTGAACCATCCAATCCATTGTAGATGCACCATCGTGAACTTCTCCTATTTTGTGGTTTACACCCGCATAATATAGAATACGTTCAGTTGTAGTGGTTTTTCCAGCATCAATGTGAGCTGCAATCCCGATGTTTCTTGTATATTTTAAATCGCGTGACATTTGTTATCTCCTTATGCTTTGAAATGTGCAAAAGCTTTGTTGGCTTCAGCCATCTTGTGAGTATCATCTTTCTTTTTAACCGTAGCACCTTCACCTTTAGAAGCTGCTATTACTTCAGCTGCTAATTTTTCTGCCATCGATTTTTCGTTTCTTTTTCTAGCGTACATGATAATCCACTTAATTCCCATGGCTGCTCTTCTTTCAGGCGCAATTTCCATTGGAATTTGGAAAGTAGCTCCACCAACACGTCTTGCCTTTACTTCAACCATTGGCATAACATTATTTAGTGCTCTTTTCCATACGTCGATACCTTCTTCTTCAGAAACTTTTTTACCTACTAAATCTATTGCATCGTAAAAAATTCCAAATGCAACACTTTTCTTTCCATCATACATCATGTTATTTACAAATCTTGTAACCATAACATCATTGAATTTAGGATCAGGTAATAATACTCTTTTTTTTGCTTTTGCTTTTCTCATTGATTCTTGTCCTTATTTCTTTTTACCTTTAACCGGTGCAGCTGGTGCTCCACCTTTTACTTTAGGTTTTTTTGTACCGTATTTGCTTCGTCTTTGATTTCTACCGTCTACACCTGAAGTATCTAACGCACCACGTACAATGTGATATCTAACACCAGGCAAGTCTTTTACTCTGCCTCCTCTTACGAGCACAATTGAATGCTCTTGTAAATTGTGTCCCTCTCCAGGTATGTAAGCGTTAATCTCTTTTTGGTTCGTTAATCTAACACGAGCTACTTTTCTCATAGCTGAGTTAGGTTTCTTAGGGGTAGTAGTGTAAACACGAGTGCAGACACCGCGTCTTTGCGGACAAGAATCCAGAGCTGGAGATTTGCTCTTGAACTTTAAGGTTTGTCGCCCCTTTCTTACCAGTTGTTGTATGGTTGGCATAATCTAATAAATACTTTTTTTATAAAAAGGACTGCAAAAGTACACCTTTTTTTCATTCCAACAAAAATATTCTGCTTTTTTTTTATTTTTATTCAAATGAGAATATAGTTTTGCATTTTTGCAACCTACAAACTTCATGGATTATTCTCAACTTCTTTATGTAATAACTTGGTTAAAACGCTCATTTCTGGGCCTAATTATATTAACTATTTGCCGACTATTCTTTATATTTTTAAACTTTAACTACTTTAATAATAGCGACTTAATTCAAATACCATGGGTTCTCATTTATGGTGTTATTTTCGATATTCAAGCATTGGTTTATTGCCTTATCCCTTTTCACCTAATTAGCTTATTCCCACTCAAAATTAAATCAAATAAACATTTCAACATATTTATAAAATTTACCTTTATTTTTGGAATAAGCCTTATTTTAATCCTAAATCTGATTGATTTTGAATTTTTTAAGATTAAAAATAGAAGAAGTGGAATTGAATTATTTTACCTTGTTAATGATCCTGCTAATCCAATAATTTCATACCTCTATTCCTATTGGTATCTTTTGATTCTATTATTCGTTTTTATTTTCAGTCTTATAAAACTATATCCCACTAATTCTAACATACTAATCTCTAGTTCAAACACTACAAAATCAATCTTATTAAGAATTTCTTTATTTTTAGTAAGTTCTATTTTTCTTATCATTGGGGCAAGAGGTGGATTACAGATTAAACCTTTAAGAAGTTTTGACGCCGCTAGATTTGTAAATCCTGAGTGGACTTCTGCCACTATCAACTCTGTTACACAACTTCTAACTTCCTATGATTCAAAAAATGTTAAAGCTGTAAATTATTTCGACAATTCAGTTGCATTAAAATTAAGTACAGCTAAACAATCTCCATCTCCTTATATTAACAATACCCAACCCAATATTGTCTTAATTATTTTAGAAAGCATTGGAAGAGACTATTGTGGCTTTTTGAATAAAAAGGAAAGGTTTACCCCTTTTCTAGATCAACTATCTAAAGAAGCTTTTTACTTTGAAAATGCCTACAGCAATGGATATTCTTCAATAGAAAGTGTGCCTGCTATTTTTGCTTCCATTCCTTCTCTTTTGGATGTGCCCTATATTAATAGCAATTTTCAAGGAAATACGTTAAAGGGCATACCATACTATTTAAATAAAAATAAATATGATTGCTCTTTCTACTATGGAACAAAAAATGGATCAATGGGATTTTTGAATTTCTTAAAAATGTGTGGCCCTATCGACTATTATGGACTTGACGAATATCCAAATAAAAATGACCATGATGGCCATTGGGGAATTTGGGATTTGGAGTATTTAAACTATTATTCAAACGAACTCAACACAAAAAAAGAACCCTTTTTTAGCAGTGTATTTACCTTGTCATCTCACGATCCTTATAAAATCCCTAAAAAATTTAAAGGCAAATTCAAGGAAGGTGAATTACCAATACATAAAACTGTTAGATATACTGATTATGCACTAAAAGAATTTTTTGCATCAGCAAAAAAACAAAAATGGTTTGATAATACTATATTTATTATAACCGCTGACCACACTTCTTACAGCAAAGAAGAATACTTTTATTCTCCTACAGGGAAATACGAAATTCCTTTGCTGTTTTATTCGCCCAAACTAATTAAACCAGGATTTAATGACTCTTCAACCGTATCACATTGTGATATATTCCCGAGTATAATGAGTTTGTGTAATATAAAAGATAGCATTTTAAGTTTAGGTAGAAATGTGTTTGAGCCTCAAAAAGGATATTCATTAAATTATGACAATGGGTTACTTCAAATCATTCAATATCCCTACTGCTTAAGAATGTCTCAAAATGGTAAAACAAAAATGCATCTTCAGACTAAAGAAATGAAAAACAATGGAGACATCATTACACAATTCGATGATACCGATGCAACTCAAAAAGAACTATCGGAGCGTTTAAAAGCAAAACATCAATACTACTTGTATAGTCTCTTGAATAATCGCTATTTTATAAAATAGCTTCATCAACTTTACATTATTTATCTTTTTTAAACCAGGTTTATATGAACATTAATCCATTCAGAGTCAAATTGTGCGTTAAACTTTTTATAAAATCGAATAGCGTCAATATTCCAATCTAGAACTTGCCACTGAATGCGTTTATAGTTATTTGATTTAGCAAATTCAATCGTAGCGTTCATTAATTGTGTTCCTATGCCTTTATTTCTAAAATTGTCTTTAACAATCAAATCTTCGAGATACAATACTCGACCTTTCCATGTTGAATATCTTACATACAAGAAAGACATACCCACTATAATTTGATTGTCTTCTGCAACTATACAAATAAAGGAAGGTTTGTCTTTAAAACCATCTTTTAAAAGTTGTTCAGGGGTGTTTATTAACTCAAATTCCGCTTTCTCAAAAATCGCTAATTCTTTGATTAAATCAAAAATAGCATTAACATCTGATTCATTTGCTAATCGAATCGATACCATTTTTTACAAAACTTTAATTTGTTGTCCTTTAAATTCGATTGAATCACCTTTCTTTACTTTATATCTTCTTCTAAGCTCTATTACACCATTACATTTCACCAGTGATTGGTCAACGTAATAGGATGCCTCCGCACCAGTAGAAGCGAAACCTGTAAGTTTAAGGAGTTGATTGAGTTGGATATACTCAGAGTCTAAGGAGAATTGGATTGTGTTGTTCAATTATCGAACAATTAGCTTTTGCACTGAGGAATTTTCACCTGCTGATAATTTGGCAAGATAAAAACCTTTTTCGAGTTTAATTTGGTCTAACTTGATTTTAAAAGTTCCTTTTTTTACTTCATCATCTGTGAGTCTGTATGAAAAAACAACTTGACCGATTACATTGGTTATTATAAAATCAATGTCTTTTATTGATTTGTTGGTAATATTAAAGTTAATATCCAAAAAATCACTAGTCATCGGGTTCGGGTACATTTTATAAGTAACAGGTTGATTTTCTGCACTTAAAAGCACCGAAAACATCATAATCACTATTGTAAAAAATACTTTCATCCTAAATTATGGTGCAAATATAATATAAAAAACTATAAAACAAAAAAAAGCAGTCATAAATGACTGCTTTTTAAATTTCGTTGTGTAACGATTACTGAGCTGGAGCAGCTTCAACTGGAGCAGCTTCTACTGGAGCAGCTGTTGAGTCTACTGGAGCAGCTTCTACTGGAGCAGCTTCTACTGGAGCAGTAGCTGTTGTGTCAGTTTCAGTTCCTTCAGCTGGAGCAGCAGAATTGTTACAAGCTGTGAATGCGAATGCAGCGATAGCGATTACTAATAATTTTTTCATTTTGATATTACTTTATTTTAATTAAAATTGAGGCAAAAATAACCTAATTTTTTAAATTAAAAAATTTTTTTTTATTTTTTTTTAAGACCCTAATTGTTTTGAGTAACGTTCTCTGTCTGACTGCTTTAAGTAGATTTTTCTTATTCTTAAAGACTTAGGTGTAAGCTCTACATACTCATCTTTTTGGATATATTCTAGTGCTTCTTCTAACGAAAACTGAATTTTAGGAGCCAACTTAGCTGAATCATCCTTACCAGCCGCTCTAAAGTTAGTTAACTGTTTAGCTCTTACTAAGTTTAAAACCATATCATCTTGTCTGTTATTCTCTCCTATTACTTGACCTTCGTATATGTCTTCACCAGGTTCTACGAAGAAAACACCTCTGTCTGACATTTTATCGATAGCATAAGCTGTAGAAGAACCTGTTTCCATACTCACCAATGATCCATTATTTCTTCCATTGATATCGCCTTTCCAAGGCTCGTAAGCGATAAATCGATGAGACATGATAGCTTCCCCTTGGGTAGCAGTTAACATGTTACTTCTTAAGCCCATTAAACCTCTTGATGGGATTTTAAATTCTAAATGTTGTAAATCACCTTTTGGTTCCATTATTAATAATTCACCTTTTTTCTGAGTTGACAATTCAATCACTTTTCCGGCAAACTCTTCGGGAACATCAACAACTAACATTTCAATAGGCTCGTTTTTCACACCATCTATTTCTTTTATTAATACTCTTGGCATACCAACTTGAAGTTCGTATCCTTCTCTACGCATAGTTTCTATTAAGATTGACAAATGCAAAACACCTCTTCCATATACTAGAATACTATCCTGACTGTCTGTATCTTCGATTCTTAAGGCAAGATTCTTTTCAGTTTCCTTTTCTAATCTTTCTCTTAAATGCCTAGATGTAACGAATTTACCTTCTTTGCCAAAGAATGGTGAGTTATTGATTGTAAACATCATACTCATAGTAGGTTCATCTATACTTATTTTTTCTAATCCTTCAGGACTGTCAAAGTCGGCTACAACATCTCCAATTTGGAAATTTTCTATACCAACAATAGCACAAATATCACCATTTTGAATTTCATTGACTCTTTTCTTTCCTAAACCTTCGAAAGTATATAATTCTTTAACTCTCATTTTAGAGATTGAACCGTCGTTTTTAACTAAACTAACCGGCTGTCCTTCTTTTACAATACCTCTGTGTATTTTTCCTACTGCTATTCTACCTAAGAAACTACTGTAATCCAAAGATGTAATTTGCATTTGTAAAGTACCTTCATTATTGATTGGAGCAGGTACATAGTCAAGTATACAATCTAACAAAGGAGAAATAGTATCTGTTGGTTGTTTGTAATCAGTACTCATCCAACCTTGTTTACTACTTCCGTAGATAGTCGGGAAACTCAACTGTTGTTCGTTTGCATCTAAGTTAAAGAACAAATCAAATACCATTTCGTGAACCTCTTCTGGTCTACAGTTTTCTTTATCTACTTTATTAACTAAAAGAATTGGCTTTAACCCTAATTGAAGTGCTTTTTGTAACACGAAACGAGTTTGTGGCATTGGACCTTCAAACGCATCAACCAACAATACTACGCCATCGGCCATTTTTAGTACACGTTCAACCTCACCTCCAAAGTCAGCGTGACCAGGAGTATCAATTATATTAATTTTGATTCCTTTGTATTGTACAGAAACGTTTTTAGAAAAAATTGTGATACCACGTTCTCTTTCTAAATCATTATTATCTAATATTAATTCACCGGATTCTTCATTGTCTCTAAATAGTTTACAGTGAAATAAAATTTTGTCTACCAAAGTTGTTTTGCCGTGGTCAACGTGGGCAATTATGGCGATGTTACGAATGGCTTGTTGCATGAATTTGCTTATTTTTAAGAAGTTTGCAAAGGTACATATTTTTATTGCTAAAACCTTGTTATTATAAAAATGTTAACACAAAAAAAATCCCGATTACAAGTAATCGGGATTTTTTTAAAGACAATTCGGGTATTAATATTGCCATAAATCATGTTCAAAAATGAATAAATCATTTTTGATTTCATCTGATTTAAGTAGGGAGGCTTCCCCATTGTCAACATATTCTTGAAACTGATTAATAAAATTATCAAACACATTTGATTCATATACTATGTAGCTATCAAAGATTCTCATTTGGAAAAAATCATCATAACTTAAACGCGCTGCGTCATTGTAACGATTGAACATCTCTAAGTTTGCTAATTGGTAGCGAATTTCATCCATTTTTATCCAACATAACGGTTGATCATTAACCGTTAATCCAGCATAGGTAGGAGCGAAAATTGGTGCTAATGCGATAATTCTTGGTTTGAAAACAGAATGTTTATAATCAAAAACCCAATCTTCCATTACCCAATATTTATGAATATCTTCCCATTTGTATGAAATAACAATGATGGAATCATATCCAATTTCTGGATCTTCTGGATCTGTTTGAACGAATAATGGCGTTTCACCACCACCTCTTTTTACAAAATCTTCAGGAGTGTAAAAAGATTGTAATGAATCATTTTTGTAGGCGATTATATTTCCTTTTCCTAATTCGGTATACAAATAACGATTGAGTGGATTTCTAGGCCATTCTAATTGTTTATTCATTTTTTGGCGACCATCGATACATCTTACTACTCTACGAGAGAATTTTACATCTGCTTCTCTTAGAGGTGGATATGCAATTACAGGTCGTTCTCTTACTGCCACTTTTACATAACTAGTGTGTTCGCCACTTGTAATAAAGTCTGTGTAATCTACTTGTGCACTTACCGATGATACGAGTAAAAGTGAAAATATAAAAGCTATCTTTTTCATGTTATTTTTATTGTATTGTAAAGGTTAATGGATTCAATAATCTGTCGCCTGAAGGACCTTTTGCATAAATACCGTCAACTAAGATTATATCTCCTTTTCTTGCTTGTGAAGCGAAATTTTTAATAGGAGCTGGGTTGTTTCCAACACCGTTTGCTTCTTTAACTCCATCTTTTTTGGAAACCAATAATACTCTGTATTTTGTTACTGTGAATTTAACTCCATCAAAAACGAAACCAAGTAATGCGGCATTCAAGAAAGATTGTCCTTGTATTACTTCTTTAGGATAAGATCCTGAAATTAAACTTCCAAGCTGAGGTTCTGGTTTTGGCACTTGTTTGATACGGAACGGTGTTGCTCCCATATTTTTCTTAGTTCCATCAGGCATTGTTGCAGTTACTGAGATTGAAGTCTCTTTTGCTCCTGCACCAACTTTAGCAATGTATTTACCTTCACCTGTTTTGGTTAAGGTTAATCCAGGCCCAGGACTTACTGAAGTATTAGAAGCCGTTACACCAGGAACTGAAATAGACATTGGATTGTCTAAGCCAATATACAAAACATTCATTGCGTCTGCAGAAACAGTAGCAAACGGTTTGTATACTGTATATTCTAATGGAGGCGCTTCTAACCATACTTCATTTCCATCTACGTCAACTGATTTAATTTTTGCAGTTAACTTTTGTGCACCTATAGAATTTACACCCATACTGATTATACCTAATCCATTCTCAACTTTTATTGGATTACCGTTTACAACCATATCAGCTTGAGTGGTATTGTCGTAAGCAGCAAGAGCTACTTTAGCTTTCAATGTTCCACCTTGTACTATATTGGTACCACCTTCTGGTAAAATCAAAGCCATTTGAGCATTAAATTTAATAGTAGTAGCCTCAATTCTAGATGCTAAGAATGTTAAAATTTCAGACTCAAGAGATTTGCAATCATTTTGAGTTTTTGTTAATAAAGTCACTACACCTGCTAATGGCGCATGTTCAAGATAAGAAGAAACCCAAGTTTTTTTAGCCAATCCTTCTGATTTAGGATCATCAGCTCTTAATTGAGTTGTTTTTTGAATCGAATTAACAAATTCTTTACCATCTTTAACATCCATTACAACTTTCAATAATTGCTCTCTTGTTTCATTGATTTTATTTTGAAGTTTAATCCCATTATTTCCTCCTTTAGGAATGAAATAATTGGCATGCTTCTCCATATTATCCGGCATTTGTAATTCTGTTTGTTGATTAGTAATCCCTAATTTTTTCTCTTCGTCTGAAGGTTCTTTTCTACCACCAGCTTGAGTTGTAATATCAGTTTTTATTTTAGCTATATATTCAGTAAGGTCTTTAGATATTTTTTGAACTTCTAACGCTTTTTTGTAAAAAGGTTCAGTTTTAGTTCTTTTTTTATCATCAGCCATATTCTCTTCAAGCCCCTTCATTGTCAACATATTTTTATCGTCCACATTTCTATTTGCGTTTGTGAATGACATGTCAAACATGTGAAAAGCTTTTAAGATATCTTTGGAAACGTTTAAGGCTAGTAATGCTATCAACACGAGATACATCATGTTGATCATTTTCTGCCTAGGGGATAATTTACCACTTGCCATAATTAGTTATTTATTTAAGGGTTGAAAAATTATTTACTAGCTGCACCACCCATCGCACTTAACATGTTACCATAAACATTGTTAAGATTACCTAAGTTTTTGTTTAATTTACTGATGTTTTCTTTGAATTCAGCAGAATCATTAGCTGTTGCACTTAATGTACTAAACATAGACGTTAATCCACCTGCAAATGAAGTCATAGAAGAACTGATTTCTGAAGAAGACACTCCAATTGATTCTATTGCTTTTGATGCTTTAGAAATGTTTGAAGTGTATTCATTTGTTGCAACAGTTGCGCTACTTAATGAAGACATTTCTTTTACATTGTCACTTAATGACTTTAAACCTGTTCCTAAACTACCAATCAATTCTGGTCCAACTTTAGCTTCTTCCAACATTTTGTCTAACTGTTGAGATACGCTGCCAGTAGCAGTTTTAGCTTTCTTTTCTGATGGCTCGATACCTGCTAATTCAGGGTATACTAAAGTCCAATCGTACTCGGCATGAATTGGTTCAAAAACTGAAATAAAGAAAATTAAAGCTTCGGTACCCAAACCTGCAATTAGCATCGCATCTGCACCAGGCCAGTGCATAATTTTGAATAGGGCTCCGATAATTACTACTGCTGCACCCCATCCGTAGACGTATGACATTACTTTTTTAAATCCTTTACTTTCGAAAATACTGTTACTGCTCATAATTGATAAATTGTTGTTAAATTTTAAATTGTTGTTATTTTGTTTTGATTGATTTTTTTTACTTTCTGTCTTTGTTTGATCTACCTATGTAGTTTTGAATACATCTGAAACCGACATAGCTTTTACAAGTATCTTGGTATTCATAAGTTCTGCTTCCGTTTTGAATAAAGTATGCTACATCTTTCCAACTTCCTCCTTTGATTACTTTTCTTTTCATTGTCATACTTGTTGAAGCAGCTACTGCACCAGTTTCTGGAACTGAAATTCTGTAATCAGGATTTAAATCGTGAGTAAAGATGTGAGATTGTTCACTCCATGAATTTACTGTCCACTCAGCTACGTTACCAGCCATATTATATAAACCATAATCATTTGGGAAATAAGAATCTACTCTTACTGGATACATACCACCGTCGGCACCATAATTACCTCTTAATGGTTTAAAGTTAGCTAACATACAGCCTTTACTATTTCTAGTGTAAGGACCTCCCCAAGGATAAGGGTTTCCTACACGACCGCCTCTTGCTGCATATTCCCACTCATATTCTGTTGGCAATCTAAAGTCTTCAGTGATTGGCTCTTCGCTAGCTTCCCAGTAGCTATTTTTCCAAATCGTTCTCCAAACAGCAAAAGCATTAGCTTGGTGCCAGTTTACACCAACAACTGGATAATCATCATACTTTACGTGATTGTAATAATGACGAGCCATAGGGTCGTTGTATGAATAAGTAAAATCTCTTACCCAACATAAGGTATCAGGGTAAACCAAAGTATTTTCATTTTTGATGTACTTTTTTCTGTTTTTTACTCTGTCCTCTTTATATCTGTCTTGATTTTCAGGATCATTAGCGGCATAAACAAAGTCAAACCATTGATAATCGTAATTAAGTTGATTGACGTCAATTTGTTTTTTACCTCTAAATCTTTCATCAGCTTCATAATACAATGGCTCCAATTCGTCTTTGTATTTTTCCCATTCGATTCTAGCTTCATAATCTATAAAACCTAAACCATTGTTTACATCAGGATCACCTGTATAATCATCTGGGAACGGAATGAACAAACTTTCATCACCTGTCATAACCCTTTTTATTGAATCGATAACAAAGTTTACAAATTGTCTGTATTCATTGTTAGTAATTTCAGTTTCATCCATCCAAAAAGCAACTATACTAACTTGCTTGTTAGGTGTGATAAAAGACTGAAATACGTCTTGATCACTTTGCCCTGTGTGAAAAGTTCCTGAGGGGATATAAACAGTTCCAAATGGTTGCGGGTGAAACCAAATTTGTCTATCTAAAGTACCTGTCAGATCTCTTGTATCAGGAGCACAACCAATGAAAGTAAAAAGCGTTAAAGCAAAAGCAAATTTTAAAATTTGTTTTTTACCTTTACTGGCTAGTCCTTTTTCTTGGTTTGTTAGTTTAAATTTACTGAAAACTAAATCCATTTCTTTTTTCATTTCGGTAATATATTGTTTGTGTGTGTGTGTGTAAAATTGTGTACGTTTTGTTTCGTATGTTAATAATATAACTAAAAATTATTTCTTTTATTGTGTATCTATGAAAATTTAGTCAGATTGTCTATTCATGAAAGGTGGTGTAAGAATGTTAATACGCGGTCTTGGTGGCAGCTTAAACTCAAAACAATAGTTTAATTGTAATTCGTGAGTACCTGATGACACAGACAAAATTCTTGTTAATGTTAAATCATAAGAGTAACCAACTCTTAATCCTTTTAATCTCCCTTTGAATCCAGAGTATCCTAACATTACAGAAATTGCATCAGAAGTAGTTCTATAAGCCAAACCACCCCAAAGTTTTTCTTGATATTCCACCAAACCGGTTAAATCTAATTGATTTACGCCAGCTCTTTTAAATTTCGCAGATGGGTGAAATTTCAAATCTGGGTTTCCCATAAAATTTAAAAATGTAATACCCCCCATTAAATGAATATGCATTTCAGGAGTTGAAAAAACAATATTATTGTTATTTAATGCATAGGTATAAGTCGGACTATTTAGATTTAAAACAGATAATCCTACCCATAAATTTCTTGTTGAAACAGCCGATTCTTGTGGATCAACGTAATAAGCGCCTGCACCAAAAACAGTGTTTGTCGCATTTACGTCACCACCTGGAATAGAAGGATCGCCTGTTGCCAATGCGTATAATTTATCTCCATCTAAACCTTTTTGCAAAATATTGGCTTCAAAACCGACTGAGATAGTAGCACCAGATGCTAAAGGCAATCTACCTGCTGCATCAATTTTAACGTGAGTACTTCTCTCGTAACCAAGTCTGTCATTGATAAAACCAATACCAAATCCACCATATTTTGTTACGGGCATTGAAAATGAAAACATTTGAGTTTTAGGACCAACACTTTTTACCGGCTCTTGAGGTAATTTTGTTTTTTTGTTTGGGTGAAATTCAGGAGTTCTGTCTTCGTATCCTAAATACTGGTGATGCGAAAGTAAAGAAAAACAATACTTATTTCCTGCTCCAACAGCCGCCGGATTGTATAAGGTTCTGTTAAATGCATAATGCGTAGTGTAAGGGTCTTGCTGAGCAAAAGCCACATTACTGCTTATCAAAAAACAAGCTAATACTGAGATACTATGTAATATTTTTTTCATTAACTGGTATGAATATCAATTTACAAATATGAATTCTAATTATCATTTAAACAAATTTTTTTATACTTTATTGTTTAAAAGTATATATAAATCGTAAAATCAGTATTAAAATACCACTAAATTTAGTCAATTTAGCAGGAAAATACGTTCAATTATCGACAATAATTAATCTGTAAAAATTAAATTAAAAACCAATTCGTTTCTAATTATTTCTTAATACGTGTTGATACGAATTCTTTTGTTTAATTCTTCAACATCATGTCTGAATTTCTTGTCTGTGTCAATTAAGTCATTAACTGTTTGACAAGCATGAATAACGGTACTGTGATCTCTATTACCGAAGTGTGTGCCTATATTTTTAAGAGACGCTTTAGTTAAATCTTTGGCAAAATACATTGCAATTTGTCTTGCTTGCACAATTTCTCTTTTTCTTGTTTTTGATTTAACACTGTCAATTGAAACATTATAAAAATCACACACTAATTTTTGTATGTAATCAATACTAATTTCTCTTGTTGCATTCTTAACAAAATTCTTCATCATTTGCTTGGCTAAATCCAAGTCAATTTCTTTTCTATTTAGTGAACTTTGAGCCAATAATGAGATTAATGCTCCTTCTATTTCTCTAACATTATTGTCTATATTATGTGCTATGTATTCAACAACTTCACGATGAAGAGACAATCCACTTTCGTAGGCTTTATTTTCTAAAATAGCAATTCTGGTTTCAAAATCAGGCACTGTCAAGTCTGCTGACAAACCCCATTTAAAACGAGACAATAAACGTTCATCGACATCCTTAATATCTTTTGGGGCTTTGTCACTGGTTAAAATGATTTGCTTACCTGATTGGTGTAAGTGATTAAATATGGTAAAAAATATTTCTTGTGTTCTTGTTTTTTGAGACAAATGGTGAATATCATCTATAATAAGAACATCTAAACTTTGGTAAAAATTGATGAAATCATTTTGGTTATTTGCTTTCACAGATTCAACAAATTGATTGACAAATCTTTCAGTTGAAACGTAAATTACTGTTTTGTTTTTGTTTACCTGTTTTATTAAGTTACCAATTGCATGCACCAAATGGGTTTTTCCTAACCCTACACCACCAAATATCATCAATGGATTGTATGCAGTACCACCAGGATTATGAGCAACGGCCCAACCTGCACCTCTTGCCAAACGGTTACATTCTCCTTCTATAAAATTATCAAAAGTGTATTTGGAATTTAATTGAGAATCAACTGGCACTTTTCTTAATCCAGGTATAATAAATGGATTTTTAATATTTGAAGTTACATTTAACGGTAAATTAACCTCATTTGTAACTACTTTTTTTCCGCTACCTGTTGGAACATTGATAGTATATGGACTTTGATTTGCTGAACTATTTTCAACAATAATGCTGTATTCTAACTTTGACCCTACTCCCAGTATTTGCTTTAAGGTTTTTTGTAGTAGAGAAACATAATGCTCCTCCAACCACTCATAAAAAAACTGACTAGGAACTTGTATCGTTAGGACTTTATTTTCTAATTTAACGGGTTTAATTGGTTCGAACCAAGTTTTATAACTTTGGGGGGTTAGGTTGTCTTTGATGATTTTTAGGCAATTCGCCCATACAGATTCTGCGTTAAATTGTTGTCCACTCATGTTCATTATATTGTGCTGATTATTAATGTTTTATTAAAATATGTATACTTTTAAATTCAGTTCTGAAATAAAGTTAAAAAATAGTTACTAAAAAAATATTTTTTTGACCTTTTTGGTTTTTTATTTCAAAAAAGAACAATAAATTAAAAGCCAACTTTAATAAGTTCGGATAATTGAACAACACCTACAAAAACCTAAATCTTATCCTTTGTATTCCCCAAACACCGACCTTAATGTATCTGACACTTCACCCAATGTAGCATAAGCTTCAACTGCCTTTATTATGTATGGCATTAGATTGCGATCACTTTGTGCCGCCATTTTTATCTCATTTAAAAGCACCTCAACTTCTTCCGAATTTCTTTGAGATTTTAGTTTATTAATTTTATCAATTTGAATTTGTCGGATACTATCATCAATCCTAAAAACGGGTGTCTTATTAACCTCTTCTGAAGTGTACTTATTAACACCAACTATTATTTTTTCATTTGACTCAATATTTTGTTGGTATAAATAGGCGCTTTTTGCGATTTCATTTTGCATATATCCTTGCTCTATTGCCATTACACTTCCACCCATAGCCTCTATAACTTGAATATATTCATAAGCTTTTGATTCTATTTGATTTGTCAACGCTTCAACATAATAACTACCTCCCAATGGATCAACAGTATTAGTCACCCCACTTTCATTTCCTATAATTTGTTGTGTTCTAAGCGCTATTTTGGCAGCATCCTCTGTTGGCAAACTTAATGCTTCATCGAAACCATTGGTATGCAAACTTTGTGTACCTCCCAATACTGCAGAAAGTGCCTGAAGGGTTACTCTGACAATATTATTTTGTGGCTGTTGAGCCGTCAATGTCGATCCTCCTGTTTGAGTATGAAAACGCAACATTTGAGCTTGAGGGTCTGTTGCGCCTAAATCGTGGGTTATTTTTGCCCACATTCTTCTAGCGGCTCTGAACTTTGCAACCTCTTCAAATAAATCATTGTGTGCATTAAAGAAAAAAGAAAGTCTCTTAGCAAATACATTTATGTCTAACCCTTTACTTTGGGCTGCTTTAACATAAGCAATTCCATTAGCTAGGGTAAATGCAAGTTCTTGAACAGCAGTACTGCCTGCTTCTCTTATATGATATCCTGATATTGAAATAGTATTCCATTTAGGCACCTCTTTACTACAATACTCAAAAATATCGGTTATCAAACGCATGCTTTGTTGAGGTGGATATATATAGGTACCTCTTGCTGCGTATTCTTTTAAAATATCATTTTGAATAGTTCCTGAAATCTTTTTCAAATCAGCCCCCTGTTTTTTGGCTAATGCAATATACATAGCCAACAAAATTGAAGCTGTTGAATTAATCGTCATACTTGTTGTGATATCCTCTAGCTTTATCCCATCGAACAAAATCTCCATATCCTGAAGTGAGTCTATCGCAACGCCCACCTTCCCTACTTCACCTTCAGAAAATTCGTGACTGCTGTCATAACCTATTTGAGTTGGCAAATCAAAAGCAACAGACAGCCCCATTGTACCTTGTTTTAATAAGTAATGGTATCTTTTATTAGATTCTTCTGCGGTTGAAAATCCAGCATATTGCCTCATTGTCCACAAACGACCTCTGTACATATCCTCCCTTACGCCTCGAGTGTAAGGAAATACACCAGGAGATTCTTGAAGATTTATTGGCTCGTTGTATACCTTTTGAATCTCAATTTGACTGTCGTTAACTCTCTTTTTTTCTTCTGACATCTTCTATTTATTAAAAATATAAATTTATTTCAGCTTTTAGAAAATCTATGGCCTTTTGTGTAGGGATATTATTTTCAGCTATCATCCTATCAATTATTGCTTTTGACAATTCAACTCCTGTTGCGTCATTATCTAATCTTTCCGAAGTGGTATGAATTAATTGTATAACCTCTTCTTTAACCACCTTAATGATTTTCCAAGCTTGATTACTGATGTATATCTGTTGAGATAAATTATGATTATATTCCTGATAAACGGAGGATTCCATTAAATGCCTTAACCCTTTGGCAGTACTTGTACCATCATTATAATTGTTAATTAAGTTTTGTGGACTTATTCTTTCCAAAAACAATATCATCCTTTCATAAGCTTGCAGTTTTAATGGAGTTAAAGTACTTGCATTTTGTTTTCTAATTTCCAATTCCAAACGACTTGTATGATCTTCCATCACTTTATTAACAATAACATAAGTAATTGCTAGTACAACTAGCGAAGGGATGACAAACTTTAGAATTTCTAATACGGCTGATAATAATGGGTCCATGAGTAAGGAATGCAAAATTAATAAACAATATTGTGTTTGGCGCTATTTTTTAATCTTTTTTTTATTCTTTTGATAGAATAATTAAAGATCTTATGTAAATATATCAAAATGCTTGATTAATTTTGAAATCACTTTTGAATACTTTACAAAATATTAGCAATGCATTAGAATCTATTAAAGCCAATACTTTAAGAACTGTAATTACTTGCCTTATAATAACCATAGGAATTGCGGCTCTTGTTGGCATGCTTACTGCTGTTGATGGAATAGAGAATGGGCTTTCCTCCACTTTCGAAAAAATGGGAAGTAATGTATTTAACATAAGAAACAGAGATGGTGTTGTTTCTCGCAGAAGTCAGGATTTTAATTTACCTGAATACAAAACCATTACTTATTCTGAAGCCATTACGTTCAAAAACACATTTTCTGTCTCTTCCAAGGTTTCATTAAGTTATTTTATAAGCAGTGCTGCTGTTGTTTCTAGCGACAAGAAAAAAACAAATCCCAATGTTAGAATTTTGGCATGTGACGAAAATTACCTTCAAAACGGGGCTTATACCTTAAAGTATGGGAGAAATTTTAATTTAAACGAAGGAATCTATTCTTCACAAAACATAATAATAGGAAAAGATGTAGCAATGACATTGTTTAACAAAGAAAATGTCATTGGTAAAAAGATTATGATTGGGGAAGCTTCTTATAACGTTATTGGCGTTTTAAAAAGCAAGGGAAACACAATGGGAATGGGCGGTGAAGACAGAATTATCTTTATTGGCTTAGGTGACGCACTTTCGAAATTTGTGAACAACAACAATTCATTTATTTTAACGGTAGGGATAAACGAAATTAAACAGTATAATTTAGGCTTTTACGAAGCGGAAGGATTGATGAGAAAGATTAGAAAAGTTAAAATCGGGGAACCCAATAACTTTAGCCTTTCTAAAAATGAATCTGTTACTGAAAAACTGACAGACAATTTAAAGACCTTAAAAATTGCAGCAACTTTTATTGCATTGTTTACCCTAATAGGGGCAGCTATTGGTTTAATGAATATTATGCTCGTTAGCGTAACTGAAAGAACTAGAGAAATTGGAACAAGAAAAGCGTTGGGAGCAACCCCTAAAATTATCAGGCAACAATTTTTAACAGAAGCGGCTGTAATATGTCAAATTGGTGGAATCGGCGGTATTATTTTAGGAATTATTTTAGGCAATTTAGTTTCATTGGTTATGAAAACTGGTTTTATAATCCCTTGGAATTGGATGATTTTATCCTTAATTATTTGTTTTATTGTAGGGATTCTTGCGGGTTATTATCCAGCAAACAAAGCTTCTAAATTAGACCCTATTGAAGCTCTTCGTCACGAGTAGTTCAATCCTTACTTAATCATTTTCAATCGTTTTCTTTTTTAAGTCTTGTTTTTTTAGCAAATTGCAACGCAAATGAAACGTATACATATTATAGCATGTGGTGGAGCTGTTATGCACAATATCGCTATTGCTTTACACCTCATGGGCAATAAAGTAACAGGCAGTGATGATGAAATATTTGAACCTGCCCTATCGAGACTAAAAAAACACAATTTACTTCCCCAAAACAACGGTTGGAATATTGATATCATTGACAACACCATTGATTTCATTATTCTTGGGATGCATGCAAAAAAAGACAATCCTGAATTAATAAAAGCGCAATCTTTGAACATTAAGATTTATAGTTTTCCGGAGTATGTGTACCAACATGCCATTGATAAAAAAAGAGTTGTGATTGGAGGCAGTCATGGCAAAACAACCACGACGGCAATGGTTATGCATGTTCTCAAAAAACTAAACATTGACTTTGACTACCTTGTTGGCTCTCAACTCGAAGGTTTTGAAACGATGGTTAAATTTAGCGACGCACCAGTTATGATTATTGAAGGTGACGAGTATTTAACTTCGGCACTTGACCCCATTCCTAAATTTTTAAAATACCACCCTCATATTGCCTTAATTACAGGCATTTCTTGGGACCATATTAATGTTTTTCCAACTTTTGAAAACTATTTAAATCAGTTTCAATTATTTGTTGATAGTATAGATAAAGATGGAACGATAATATACTTTAAACAAGATGAGGCATTGAGAGATATTTGCGAGAAAAGCACTTTAGAAAAAATCCCTTATAACACCCCTCATTACCACATAAGAAATGGGCAAACAATTATCAGTAAGCAGGAAAGACACACCTTAAATATATTTGGCGAACACAATATTCAGAATGCAGAAGGTGCTTGTAAAATTTGCATTAAACTCGGAATTAGCGAATCGGATTATTATGAATCTTTAAAAGACTTTACTGGCACTGCTAAGCGACTTGAAAAAATTAAGGAAACAGAAAATTTTGTAATAATCAGAGATTTTGCCCATTCACCAAGCAAATTGAAAGCAAGTATGAATGCAGTTAGAAATCAATACCCCGAACACATCCTATTAGCTGTTTACGAATTACATACATACAGCAGTTTGAACAAAAGTTTTTTGCCCGAATATTTCAACTCGATGAAGGATGGCGATATTAATTTTATTTATTACAACCCAAAAGTAATTGAACACAAAAAGTTGTCACCAATAAATCCCGAAGAAATAGAGTCTAATTTTGGAACTAACACTGAAGCGATAAACGACATTAAAATTCTTCAAAATAAAATAAAAAATTCATCAAGCAACGTTTCACAAAAACCATGTGTCTTATTACTTATGAGTTCGGGGAACTTTGATAATGCTCAACTATGGGACTAATGAAAATATTGGAAATTAAAAAAAAATTCAATACTTTCGTGGATTAACATTTACTTTAACAATAAACAGAATCAATTACAATAAAATGAATAGAATTTTACTTACTTTTTTTCTTATAGTTAGTTCAACAATCGTTTTAAAAGCGCAGACTATAACCATTGATTTTACGCCTAAAAATATATGTCCTGGTTCGAACATTAGAATTACATTTTTAAAAAATGGCATTTATTACAATCCTGGCAATACCTTTAATATTACAATGTCCAATGCAAGTGGATCCTTTTCATCTCCTACAATTTTAGGAAGTGTTAATGACACTACAATTTCTACAATTAATGGAGAAATCCCTAAATTCTCTCCTTCAGGCAGCGGATACAGAATAAGAATAACTTCCAGCAGCCCTGCTACAACATTTACTTCAACGGCTACATTGAATGTATATCCAAGACCAACCGCTTCCTATACCTTTTTAAATGATAGTCAATGTTATAAATGGCACAATTATAGATTTACTTCAAACTCAACTATTCCAAGCGGTTCAATAAATACTTACATTTGGAATTGGAATGATGGTATTAGCGATACGACCACCAACAATATCATTAACCATAAATTTAAAAACTTCCTGTTTTATTATTATCCAAAACTAACTGTAATTAGCAATTTCGGATGTACTGATTCTTTTTCAAGACAGGTCAACTTAAAAGAGACACCAAGAGTAATGACGGAGTTTAATGATACAATACAATGTTTCAAAGGTAATTTATACTCCATAAAATCTATTTCTGAAATATATTTAGGGTCCATTACTTTCAAGAGTTGGCGAGTTGGAACCACGGGACCAAGCTATACAAACATTGACTCTTTTTCACATTCATTTAATTCAGATGGTGCATTTCAAGTAAGACAAATCAATCACCATTCAAATGGCTGCAAAGACACTAACGTCCTTGCTTGTCTTGTAAATGAGCATCCCAAAGCGCTTATTTCCACGAATGACACAGATCAGTGTTTTAACGACAATTACTTCATATTTGAGTCTAAGTCAACCATCAAAAATGGCTTGCCTTTACTTAATAACTGGACCTTATTCAGTAATGATTTAAGAAATGGGCAAGACTCTGCTCACAAAACTTTCATTGATGAAGCTTCTGATAGAACAATTCAGTTAATTACAATAAGTGATGATGGTGTGGATGGATGTTCAGACACTGCCTTTCAGACAATTTTAATTAATCCAATGCCAGAAAGTAATATTCAGAATATAGATGTTTCAAAATGTTTTAAAGACAATTTATTTAGATTTAAATCTACATCAACAATTACACGTGGCACCATAAGTAATAATTGGAATTTCGGAGATTTAAGTACCGCTAACAATTCCGACTCTGTAAGCCATAGTTATACCGGCGACGGAAACTATACCGTAAAAGTAGTAACTACATCAAACAAGGGTTGTTTGGATTCTGCTACTACAACTGTCAATATAAAACCAACACCTGTTCCTTCGTTCTCATTAACCCAAGATACAATTTGCTTTAAATACCATGAATTAAAAGCGTACTCAAATTCTTCAATTTCAAGTGGCACATATACCAGACGATGGTTCTTAAGCGATGGAATGGATTATGCTGGGGTTGATAGTATAAAACATTCTTTTACTACGCATGGCAAATATAGAGTTATGCTTGTTTTAAATTCAAACCAAAACTGCAGAGATACGGTCAGTGATTCTGTTGTTATTTTACCAACACCAACTTCTGATTTCAACGTCAATAATACAGACCAATGTTTTAGAGGCAACTTATTTACCTTTAACGACGTATCAACTTTTAATTCGGGAACAATAACTGGCAATCTTTGGATTTATGGCGATGGAATAACTAGAGCTAATGCTGCAAGTACAAACCATGTATACACTACAGAAGATGCCTTTAATTCTGCCTTAATTGTTTATGCAGATAACGGTTGCTTTGATACAAGCTTCCAAAGAGTTAAAGTGTACCCACACCCAAGTTCAGACTTTTTAATTTTAACAAGCGGTCAATGTGTAAACAACAACAGCATTGAATTCAGATCTAACACCTTTATTTCAGAAGGTGGTTTTAGCAACGCTTGGAATTTCGGTGATGGTGGAACCTCTTCAGTATTAAGTCCTTTTAAAAAATACAACAAAGACACCACCTATAACATAATACTTATTTCTTACAGTGATATAGGCTGTACAGACACTGCCGTTAAACAAGTTACTATTCACCCCAAAGCAAGAACTGGTTTTTCTATAAACAATAATACCCAATGTTTAGCTGGCAATTCTTTTAATTTCAATTCTACTACCACCATTAAGTCAGGAACATTTACATTAAATTGGCAATTTGGGAACGGCAATATTTCTGGCAATAATTCCAGTGTTCAACAATCTTATTTACAGTCTCAATTTTATAACGTTAGATTAATTAGCTCATCAAACAATGGCTGTCTAGATACTGCTATTCGACAAATAAGAACCTTAGCTATGCCTGTTGCTGACTATCAATTCAATACTGACAAATTCTGTTTACAAGGCAATAACTTCCAATTTAACCAATCAAGTACTAACCCAGGTGGCTTATCGATGAATCATCGTTGGTATTATGGTAACGGAGACAGTTTAATTAATAGCACTACAGGTCAAGTGAGCTATTTAACACCCGGCACCTATAATGTTTCTCTGGTATCAAGTACTAATTTAGGCAATTGTAGAGATACAAGTATCAAAAGTTTTGTTGTTCACCCAATGCCAGATGCGAACATTCAGGTCAACGACAATGAACAATGTTTTGAAAACAATAGCTTTGAGTTCGCTTCTACATCGACTGTTAGTTCAGGAACTATTGCAACTACAAACTGGAAATTTGGAGACAACACAACTTCAACCCTACCCGACCCTATTAAATCTTATTTCAGATCAGACTCCTTTAGAGTATCTTTGATTGTATTATCTAATTTCGGTTGCTTAGATTCAACTTTCACAAAAGCATATGTTAACGCTATGCCAATTGCTAATTTTGACATTAATCCAAAAACAAGTTGCTTTAAGAACAATTCAATCAGAATTATAAATCGCTCTTCTATTAGCAGAGGACTTATGACAGAACACAAGTTTTATTATGGCAATGGAGACTCAACAGATGTTCAAAATCCACCAAACTACAATTACCCACAAAGTGGAGACTACCAAATCCTCCACAAAGTCGTTTCTAATAAAGGTTGCGAGGATACCACAAGCCGATTTGTATACATAAGACCTAATCCTGAGTTAGACTTTTCGGTAGACCCTGTATGTTTAAAAGATTCTAGTATCTTTATTAACAATTCAACTATAGCGAGTGGTGACATTATTAGTTGGAAATGGTTTTTTGGAAATGGTAGAACATCAAACGCATTTGAACCTAAATACAAATACAGAGATACCGGTTCATACGACATTCGATTAGTGGCTGTCACTGACCAAGGTTGCGTTGATACATTATTTATTACAGATGCTGCATTAGTGTTCCCTAATCCAAAAGCAAATTTCACCTATGACAAAATACGTTCTTGGGAAAATGAGGTAGACATAAGATACCGCGATTTATCTACAGACGCCATTACATGGAATTGGAATTTTGCAAGTATGGGAACCTCTACAGAACAAAATCCTACTTTATTTTACAATGACACATTAACACAATTAACACGTTTAATTGTATCAAACATCTATGATTGTAAAGACACAAGTATTCAAAAAATCTTTATTCTTCCGGATGTCATTTATTACATACCTACTGCATTCTCACCTAATGATGACAACATCAATGAAACTTTCAAACCTATTGGCCTAGCCTATGCACTAGAATACAAGTTTATTGTTTTCAATAGATGGGGAGAAAAACTATTTGAAACAAACAATCCCAAAAATGGTTGGAATGGCAAATTCAATGACAAAATTGTAGAACAAGGTTTATACTTTTTTAGAATGGAATTTATTGGAGCTAATGAGTTGAGGTATGAAGAAAAGGGCAATATTATGATTTTGTACTAATTGAAACAGTTAGGATTAATACTTATCTACTTTAACATCCAATTTAATGTAATAGGTCAATCAAATCCTACAAGACTTATTCCTGTATTAAAATTATGGGCTAAGGGCAAAGCTGATAGCATCTATCATTTTAACCAAAACCAACACTCCCATTTGGTCACACCAATGTTAAATGCCTATCAAGTAAAACGAGCAAGGGAATATTGGTATAATAAAAACATGAACTCATTTATACACGGAGATAAAAATTGGCAAAGTGTTACAGATTTTTTAGGTCGATTTAAAACATTAATTGGTGTTTATAGAGCTAACATTGATGACATAGAACAAACTATTGGCGGATTCACTGTACATATATTCCCGCAAAACAGAGATTCAATAAGGTTTGTATTGGTTGACGTAAAATCTCGGTGGTCACTATTTTTCCATTTGCCTTTTATTAAAAATAAACCTTTTAACTCCAATTATCCCAAACGAATGCAAAACATGGTTTGGCAATTTGAATGGGTTGAACCAGTAAAAACAGAATTATTTTACCATAGGCAGATGAACCTACTTTTCAAAAAACAACATTATTCAGGCTATTTATTTTAATCTATGAAATACCTAATTTGCACATTACCAATCCTCTTCTTTTTTCAAAACGTCATGGCACAAGATGGCATTGATTTAGTTTCTTTAGGGAACAAAGAAATGAACGACAGAAACTACGTAAAAGCTGACTTTTATTATTCGCTCGCTCTTGCAAAAGAACCGCAAAACTGGAACATATACACCCTGCTTGGTTTTTCTAAACACAAACAACAAAAGTATCAAGAGGCTGATTCTTTGTATTCAATTACTATCCAGAACGACAGTAATTCATCAAGAGCTCATTGGAACAAAGGTTTAAACTACATAAGACTTAAAAAAGACAGTTTGTGTATTAAACACTATAAAAAATTCATACAGTTAGAGCGTAATAACCGCCCTTCTGGCCTAACAGATGCTTACAAACAAGTTGGCATTGCCTATGAAAGGATTTTGCGTAAGAAAGGATTAACATCAGGTCAAATTGACGATATGATATTCCATTTATCTCAACTGGAGCTTATGGATCCATATTTACCGGATGTACCACTTATAAATAACTTTATTGAAAAAATCAAACGATTAAGACCTAAAAATCAAAATGGGTTATGGATTTTAACTGAATAAAAAAAGCCGATTAAAAATCGGCTTTTTTTATTCATTGCTTTTGTAATTTTATCTTTCTCCTCTATTAACGAAAGCTCTTGGAGTTTGACCAGTGTAAATTTGTCTTGGTCTTCCTATAGGCTGATTTTCATTAATCATTTCTTGCCACTGAGAAATCCAACCAGGGAGTCTTCCTATCGCAAATAATGCGGTGAACATCTCTGTTGGGAAACCTATAGAACGATAGATAATACCTGAGTAGAAATCTACGTTAGGGTATAACTTTCTTTCTACAAAATAAGGATCAGTTAAAGCAGCTTCTTCTAGTTTTTTGGCAATCTCCAAAACAGGATCATTGATTCCCAATTTATTTAAAACATCATCACATGCTTTTTTGATAATTTTTGCTCTAGGGTCAAAGTTTTTGTATACTCTGTGTCCGAATCCCATCAATCTAAATGGATCATTTTTATCTTTGGCTTTATCAACCCATTTTTGAACATTACCACCATCCAATTTTATAGCTTCTAGCATTTCTAGAACTTCTTGGTTGGCACCTCCATGTAATGGCCCCCATAGCGCAGCAATACCAGCAGCTGTAGTTGCGTATAGATTTGCTTGAGACGAACCTACTAACCTAACAGTACTTGCAGAACAATTTTGCTCATGGTCAGCATGTAAAATCAAGAGTTTGTTCATAGCATCAACTACAACTGGATCTGGCACATATTCCGGATCGCTTACGTGTTTGAAAGTCATAGTAAGGAAATTACTTACGTAATCTAAATTATTATTCGGGTATACAACCGGGTGTCCGATACTTTTCTTGTAAATCATGGCACAAATTGTAGGCATTTTAGCTAACAATCTGAGCATAGTTCTGCTTTTCGCATCTTGACTTCTGTTTGGGTCAAGAGCTTTTGGGTAATATGCAGACAATGATGAAATCATAGCAATTAATTGTCCCATTGGATGTGATCCTGTAGGGAATGTTTTGAAGATATTTTGTAAATCTTCATTAACTAATGTGTGATGTCTGATTGAATTATCGAAATCTTCGAATTGGTCTTTGTTGGGCAACTCACCTTTCAGAAGCAAATAAGCAACTTCTAAGAAATTTGCTTTTTCAGCTAAGTCTTCAATAGAATATCCTCTGTGTCTTAAAATCCCTAATTCACCATCTAAGAATGTAATGTTACTTTTAGTGGCTCCTGTATTTTTATATCCTACATCGAGTGTAACATAACCTGTTGTGTCTCTTAGTTTTGAGATATCAATGGCTTTTTCGCCTTCGGTTCCAACAATAACTGGAAATTCGTAAGTATTACCTTCGAGAGTAATGGAGCAATTTTGTGGTTTTGTGTCTGGCATATTATTTTTATGACTTATTTTATTTGGTAAACAACGTTGAAATGATATTGTTGCGAAATTATTAAATAAATACTAAACCATCAAATGGTTTTGCCATAAATATGTAAAATAATTTATTTACCTTAAAAGGGTAACAGTTCCTGAGTAATCTCTGTCAAATCCTTCTATATCAATTGTAACTATTTTGTAAAAATAGACCCCTTGAATACATAATTTACCATTGTAAGTTCCATCCCAAACTTGAGTCATATCATTACTATAGAACACTTTCTCTCCAAATCTATTAAAAATCTCAATATTGTATTTTCTCATAGTAGGACCAAATACTTTAAATACATTATTCAAATCCGGCCCTTTGGAATCAGGCGTAAAAGCATCGGGAATAAATAATTGATAGATTGGAACGAACTGATAATTCTTAATTATGGAATCTTTACATGCTCCTTTTAAACTTTCTGCTATCAATTTTATTTTAAAATCTGAAATTTCTTTGTTAACCACGAATGAGAACTCTCTGTCTTGATTGTTTATTAAAGAATCATTATAGTACCAAGAAATTGTATGACCATGTTTACAATGTGACAAATCCTTAACATACAACCTTGGCATTTCTTTTGACATTTTACCATTTGGATTCGAATAAAAATCAACTTTGGGCTGAGGTAAAACAATAATCTTTTCAGAAATCCCGGTAGCTGAGCAAGACCCGTCCTTAACTTTTGTTTTCACTACATACTCCCCTGCTTTAAGTATTGTTTCAAATGGAAATTCATAATCGTAGGTTTCAATTAAACTGTCATTGATATACCATTTTTGTAAATTTATATCTTTAAAATCAGAGTTAAATTGCATTTTGGCTGGCTCACAAATTTCTTTAGGGTAGTTAAGAACAATAGACCCTACAGGTCCATCTTTAATAAAGACCTCAACTTGTTTGCTTACATTACCACAAACACCATTTGTTTGAATAGTGTATATGAATTTTGTTAGACCCAATTGAACATCTTGTTTAGATGGATTATAAGTGGTAAACAATTCATTAGGCGTATTGAATCTACCATACCCATTTGTAAACCAATATCCTGAATAATTCTCATGCACTTCGGCTTGAAAATGAATAATATCTCCAAAACACACACTGTCCTGTGGTTGGAAGATACTCAAATAGGGCAATTTATTAACTTCGATTGAAAAATCTTTGTTAGAAACACATCCATTTACTGCTTTATAACGGTAATAAACTACATTATCTTTAATGCCTTTATTTTTATCGTTCAACTTAAATACATTCCCATCAACGCCTGTTCCATACCATATTCCATTTGCTGGATTTGCGATAAGATTAAATTGCTCAAAATTCTCACATAATTTAACATTATCAGGTCCTTGAAAATCTATTTCTACTGTATCTAATACATTCAATTCAAAACTTTTTTGAGAGTTGCAAGCATTATTATTGACCATTAGCTTTAATTGAATATTTTTATTTGACCCTATATCACTTGACCCAACTTTATTAGTCAAATTTGTATTATTGGGCAATAAAGTCCAATTTCCATTCGTCAACTGAGGCAAATTAAAAGGCAACTGGTTATCACAGATGGAACGAGGCAATACCAAATCAATTTTGAAAGTATCTTTTATTTCAACATTAATTGTATCAATATAAATACAAGAGTTTATGTCTTCAATTACAGAAAATAGATTAAAAGAAGATGGTTTATTTTCAATTAAACCAAACTCCCATTGATTCAAAATAGTATTATTAAGATTTACATTTAATTCATTTTCGGTTAATTCAAACTTTTTAACCGTGTTTGACCCTTGAAGTTCTATCTCAACTTTATTGTATTCTTTGAGTTCATTCAAACATAAATTAACGTCATCTAGAGTATAATTCAATGAAGGATGAATATCTATCTTTACAACATCATCTGTAAAACATCCATTTTTTAACATGTATCTAAATATAAGCTGGGTAGGTACATTAGTTTGACCTTTAAATGGAACGGCACTTACAGGTGTATTATTTACAAACCACTGTCCACCAGGTTTTTCAACATCTGTGGTAGGCATTAATTCAAATGGTGTATTTTTACATACTTTAACATCTGGACCCATATTGAGTTGGGGTGGAGTAAGGTCTTCAACAAAAAACGTATCAATCACTAACTTTTCACAACTAGAGTTTGTCATTGGCACTAATACTTCTGCAATGTATTGTCCACCATTTTGAAGTTGGTGATTTAATTTTCGTGAATTTGATTGTTTTAATATTTGACCATTTATGTTTTTTAAAGTCCATAAATAGTTGCTTGAACTATTTTGTTGTGGTTGAAGTGTTAAGTCACCACAATTTTTAACACTCTTATTAATTACAAAATTCGGTAAAGACTTAATATTCAAAAACAGTGTTTGAGACGATTCAGAATAGATAGGACAATGGTTGTCTTTAACATTAATTAACAACCTATGTTCCCCAATATTAAAAGCAGTTCCTTCTATTGTCAATCTAAATCTTTTAACTCCCGGTAATTGACTAATTAATGGTTCAATGATTGCGTTTGATTCATTCCCTAGTAGTTCAATTTCTGTATTATCAAAAACTGATGAATTAAAAGGTAAATCCGTAATTTGGATTTCTATACTTTTCGACTCCCCTTGGCATACTAAAAGGTTATTATTAGACAAAACAATACTTGGTGTATTGTTGTTGGCATTGATAGTTTCAGCATAAATATCTCTTCTAACTACACCTGCCAAAAAATAAATGCCATTAATATCCTTTTTCCACTCCTCACACTCTACTACAATTATACCGCCTTGGTTATTAAGAATAGGCGTAAAAGCAATATCACCTGTTACGTTAGATATATAAAAGCCTTGAAATGGCATGGAACTGATATTGGGAACGCAAGAAGAGGATGTGTTTAAACAATAGTAAGAAAAAGGTTCATTGAAGTTCCTGCCACTAATATAGCTTACGTTTGACAATCGATTCACTTTTGCAGGCTTTAAAAAGAAAACCAAAGAATCATTATCAGGATTAGACACCCCTAAACTTAAAATCTGGGACTGATTTATGGGATATAGAAACTGAGGTGAATTTTGAAAAACAGTTGATTGATTGCTTATATTGTTACATAGCGTCAGTGATGCATAATTATAAAAATTTTGCTCTGCTGTTGTTGGGTTCACTTTAATATTTCTTGATGAAATTCCTATAGAAACATCAAATTTACAATAGTTTTGTCCAAGCAAATCAATAAAATCAAGTTCCCCTTCAAACACTTGTTTTTCGAGACCATAGTTTACCGTTGAGTTAATCCCACATTTAGAGACAGCTGTAGAACATGTTTTGGTTATATCAACAACTTCTTTTCTTACCAATTCAATAGAAGCAAGATCTAAATGAGAATAACTAGTACCCTCAGAACCTCTAACAATTAAGCTCGAAATATCACTACAATTCAAGTTAGAGTTTCCTCCACCATTGCCATTAAACTTACATTCGTTACAATCTCTGTATACCGTTAAGTAGAATTTATACTTTGATGCAAACACATGTTTATAGGTAATTTCGGCACCTAAAATATGTGATGCACTCAAATACTGTGATTGTGAAAAAACAATAAAGATGAAACAACCTATAAGATTCTTTAAAAAGATATTTCGATTGTTGTTTTTCATATTGTTATAAAAGTCAAAAGTAGCTTTGATTAATTTCAAAACTACTTTTGACTTCTTTTTCATTTCAGGTATTATCTCAACAAGGTAACAGTTCCCTCGTATTTATATTCTTCTCCATCGTAGGCAGTAACCTTTATGTGCCAAATATAAACATCTTGTTGGGCATCTTGGTCTTTGTACTGACCATTCCAACTTTCAAATTTATCTTTGCTTTCCCATAAGATTTCACCCCATCTGTTGAACAAAATAATACTGTAGGATTTTTCACCGTTTACTATTGGTCTGAAAACGTTGTTTACTTTTGGTCCAGTTCTTTCTGGGCTAAATGCAGTTGGAACGAACACTGTTACGTCTGGACCAATTTTTCTGATTGCACCGATAGAATCCTCACAAACCACATCTTCGCTTATCGTAATATCTCCACTTGCAGGATAAGTATATCTTGACATTAAGTTAACCCAATAGATTGTAGTATCAGATGGATAAGTTTTTATTGGATTTATTTGTGTAGAAGTATCTTCGATATCATTCAAGTCGAACGACCACAAGTAACTCATATTCTCTGCACCCCATCTGAATTGTGTTTCATTTTTGAACTTAAATTTAGGGAATGCTACAGTTGTAAAGAATCCTGGGTCACTACTAAAGGCTGCTTTTGGTTGAGGCAACACTCTTACATAATCAATAGAATCTTTTTGAATACTACAAGCTTGGTCGTCATTAGCTCCCCACTGATTATGAACTATCACATTGACATCATACCATCCTCTTTGAGCAGTATCATATCTTTTTTGAGGATTTCCGCTGGTGGACTTTCTAAGTGTATCGCCATTTCCGAAATACCAAGTGTATCTCAAATTAGAAGAGCCTGCTGGCTTGTATACTGTGGTAGAAAAATCAATATCGGCAGCCTCACATTTTACAAAATGCACTGGCATTGAATATTGTGGATATGGTTCTATAATCAGCTGGATGTCATCTTTAGCCGGAGGACAAACACCTTCTTTAATCGTATTAATATTTAATACAACTTGACCATTTAAACCTATCAAAGAGGTATCTTGTAAGCCATGAGTATATATAGTAGTTAAGGTGCTATTGTCAGAAAAATTACCATCACCGCTACTTGTCCAAGTTGTATTTTGTGCCCAAGCTTTGGTTGCAACTAGGTTAAATACTTGCCCTTCGCACTGTTGGTATGGACTTGTTGTTGTTACACTAACCTCAGGTTGACTTTGGATTCTGATGTTTTCGGAAATAGAGTCACTACAGCCTGTGAGTGGATTGGTATATTCATATTTCAAACGGATTGGATCTTCGTATTGTTTGGTTTTTGGACTAACTCCTGGGTTGAAATCACGACCTACGACACCTATTCCAGACCATTTCCCTACTGGGCCTGAAGGTTGTTCATTGAACAATTCAAAAGGAGCATTACTTGAACACACGGTATCAGGAATATTAATTCTAAGGATAGGCAAACCATTAACAGTTACTTCAACACTATCTGCCACAGGACATCCGCTAGAAATATCTGTTAACTTTAGCAAATATTGTCCTGCGCCTAAACTTGGGTCAAATATCTTTTTAGTTTTAACCGAATTATTAATAACGTTTGCAATAATTGGATTACCCATGTCACGAGAGTTTCTAAATTCAACCGTTGACCATTCACCTTTGTCAAAACGTTGTCCTGTATTTCGGTCTTTAGCAAAACTATCTAATGCCAATAGTGGGTAATTAATACATTGTTTAGGGATACCACTGAATTCTATTTCCGGTAATCTTACAACTGTAATCCATGCAGAGTCACATGATTTACAGCCAGAAATAGCATCTTGGAAACAGTATTCGATTTGATATTGTCCAGTTTTTTGATTTTCACCTTCCAAACCTGGATCCATATAAGGGGTTGCTGGTATTGTAGTATAATCCCAATAAACAATAGCATCAGGGTCAACACCAGAACCATTAGGAACATCTAAACATCTGAAACTCTCCGGACCACCTGCTTTTGCAGATGGAATAGGTCTAAGTATTAATTTACCTAAATCAATTGGACCCGCTTTTTGACAGAAAGTACCTTTATCTAATTCTACAGTAGGATTAGGGTTTAATTTGATGTTTTTACATTCTCTGTTATAACAGCCTTTTGCATCTCTGTATTCATAACATACGATATCTGTAATACCAGCTTTTGGCACTTGGTCATTGCTAATAAACTTAGGAAAATCCCAAACGTAAGTGTTTTGTCCAACAGGTCCACCTGTAATCCAACTAGGATTACGGTGTTGTTGAAAATATCTGATATCCGATTCTGTAATTTTAGGATCAAATCCAGCTCTAGCGACTGCGACCTTCCTTGTTGTTAAATTGATGGCCCCATCCTGATAACAATGTGGCGGCAATGGCGTAAAAATAAAAGAAGGAAGAGGATTAACCGTAAGGGTAAAGGTATCATAATCTTCACAAAGAACGCCACCTTGATTTACCCTCAAGAACATCTCATATTTACGAGTCGCAAGTGTTGTTATTCTTAATCTAAAGGCACTATCGTTTGCTACAGTTGCACCTGAAATAATATCTCTCCAAGTTATTTGACGCGTAAAACCTAAAGGTCTACGTTTGGCCATAACTTTTAAAGTATCTTGATGGCATATTTCTCTATCTCCACCAGAAAAAGCTATGACAGTATCATTAACAAATAATTCCATTGTATCAGTATCAAAACATTTATAAATACTGTCTAACACTTTTACAGAATACTTACCTGCAACATTAATAGTTATTTCTCTTGTATCTTCTAATGTACTCCATTCGTACATCAATGAATCTGCATTTTGAGCATCTAATGTTACAAAATCATAAGTACAAATTCTTCTGTCTGGTCCAATATCAACAATTGGATTTTTGATGTATTTAATAACCATTGTATCAGCATCCACACATTTATTTCTATCTGTTAATCTTAATACAATTCGAGTAGTTTGAGTTGGAGTAACAGTAATTTTATTTAAAGTATCTGCAGGGTTATGAGTTCCAACAGGCACTTCCCATCTGTATTTATAAGGAGCAAATCCGTATGCAACAATTGGTTCTACTGTTAATGAATTACCTGCACATAAGAAAGTATCTTTACCAAAAGCCAATTCAACATCTAAAACTGGAGGCAAAATAATAGTATCTGAATAAATGGTAGGGCAGTTGAATGGAGGGTTATTAATTTCATGTTCAACAATGTATTTTCCTCCACGTTTAAATTTAAAACTATCAGTTCTGTTAAAAGTCATAAAGAACGGAACACCGCTGTTTGTGGAATCTCTAACAGTATATTTGTATCTGTAATTTTTAGGATTGTAATTAACCGTATCTTTAGGAGTGGCTGTAAATTTTACTTTACCACAGTCTAGGATTGAGTATTTACGTTTGTCTTCAGCTCTTGGAGCAACTGTAACGTTATAACCTCTATTTGCTAAAGATGGTTTTGGACAAGCATCGTCTTTTGCAGAAGCAGTAAATGAGTATGGATTTGGTCGGGCATCTCCAATTTTAGTTGTCCAGCAGAATTCCGCTTGTTTTTCTCTTGCAGTAGGATTTAAAATGGTAAATGAGGCTCCAGGAATACCATTATTCCATGTCAAAACTGTTGTATCAGGTCTAGTTTGATTTGGTAAAAAAGGATCGTCTTTTGATTGTATTTTAAAACAAATTCTATCACCTTCGCAAACACTGTATTTATTTGTACCCGTAAAGTACGGAGGATTATTGTCAGGACATGTTTTTACAACAAGTTGCATATCACGTCTGGTAAATCCAATTAGAATCCATTTGTTTGTAGCGGAGTCTTTTCTCCACTCATTTACTTGTATAACAATTACACCAACTTCATCACATTTTGTTGGGGTAAACACGATATCACCCGTTTCTTTATCAAAATAAAAACCTCTTGGTGGTTTAGCATTTGGCAAAGGACGACAGTTTACTACCCCTGGATTAGGAGGACAAAACGGAGTCATTGGAATTTGTGCATTGAAATTACCTGTGTAGCTTTCATTGGTATTATTAGCACTCAAAGGTGTTGAAAGCTCATAAGACAAACTATCTCCGTCAATAACCTCACGTACACCATTGTTGTATGTGAATGGTTGGTTACAACAAAGGTAAGCTACTGGAGGAATAGACAATTGAGGAGAAGTGTTACATTTCTTTTTAGTTTTGTCAATATTACAGATATTGATCATCGCATCTGTAAAGAAGTTACCTGGAGAGATTGTTGTAATCGCTCCATTTCGGCAACATTGTTCCACTTTGATTTTAATTTCGCAACAACCTGCATCCTTAAGTGCTTTGAAAGGACTCGTATTAAAATCCACAATTGCCTCAAAAATATGCTCCTCGATACCCTCTCCCGCTGTTTGATTTTCAGGGTTACAAGGGGCAGTACCAGATGAACAATTTGGTGTAATGTCATTGATAGCTGTTCGGGTGTAATTAACATTTGTATTATTACTCATGTTACCTCCACTTATACAATACATACTAATCGAAGGACTATTGAAAGGAATACCACGACAATCGCGATATACTTTTATCACAAACTTGTACTTCCCATTAGAAATGCATTCGTAGGTAATGTCTCCTCCCATCATGTGGGTGGCTTTTGCATTGTTGAATAACAACAAGCAGGTAAACAATAATGCTATTTTGTATAATCTATTCATATCTATTTTTTTATTCTATCGTTATTTTGTAACACTCAATTGTGTTTAATTTTTTAATTCTTAAAAAATGGACACCATGCACAAAACTGTCAGGTAAGATAATATACTTAACTGTGTTATCCAAATTTTTTTGATAAACCAATTGCCCTTGGGCATTCAATATCTCTATTACGGTATTATTTTCAAGCACTTCTGCAAAATACAATTTTCCACCACTTTTTAATGGATTGGGATAAACTCTGTTATTGAGTCTATTTTTGATTGATTTGGGGTTGTTTGCTAGTATTTTATTATCAATCAAAGTTTGCTTAACTCTTAAACAATTATCACCTATTTGTTTAATGTTATTAAAATTTTCATCAACAATATTATAAAGCAAGTCAAAATAAACAAATCCCCCTGCATTCAAAGTCACACTATCAAAATTCATTAACCCAATTCTTTTGCCTGGCAAATTCCCCACCAAAGGTTCACTCCACATTAAATTATTATTTTCAGAATCGGTATCAAAAGGATAGACAAAACGGGCACTCGAACTACCATCAACTCCATTACCGCCATACTTTAAAGCACTTCCATTTTTCCACTTACCACTCATCATTGCTCTAAAATCCTGAGCATTCACTGGCCTTCCATTAATAATATCGTTATTATTATTGTAATACATGGTTGAATTTATTGTATTATTTAATGCCATACAACTTAAAGACACAAGTCTCCCTTGAAACGTTGCATCATTAAAATCATTATATGCAAATAAAATTCTATTCTTTACATCTGTTCCTAAATATTCATTTTCCACCTCACCTATTTTGTAACTATTAACAACAGAAAATCTAAAATTATTATAATTTATATTTGAGCGATTGTAGACAATATACCTTACCAATAAAGCATTTTTTAACAATGAATCTTGAGTATTAAAACCATAAACGGAAGTATGAAGCTCAACACCCAATGCCTGTGTTTTGGAGTAATTATGACTTGCATATTTATCATTTGAAATCGAATACATCAATTTATCTCCTTGGAAATAGGGATAATCCCCTTCCATTGGTGTATATTTTTGATCATTACTTTGATAATCAACAAACGGAGCTAAGACCTGTGCAAATGGACTTCCTTTTGAACCAGGCCAATTTTTAATTGATTGGGGCATTTGATACCCATTTTTATTAAAATTCAATTGATGACTTTTCACTTCATCTGACGTTATAGAATATGTAAAATCCCAATCATTTGAGTTAGCGGCATTTCCTCCATTCAAGGCCAATGGACCTGCCCAAAACTCATGATTAGAGCCTCCCAATTGATGTGCAGCCACTCTTAAATCTCCATTATTGTCAGTTGCACACATCCACACACCTACGCCACTTGCGAATCCAATACCTTTATTAAACAAGCCTTGAGAACCTATACTATCAAATAACAATCCGTTAGAGTTAGCGGACACTTTCATCCTATTCAATGACATCTCTCCCATTGAAACTTGAGAAAACAAGTTCAACACAGGACAAAGTAATATGAATAAGGATTTAAACATTAAAATACGCTGTATCTAATTCCAACTTGTACTTGTTTCGCCAACACCGACTCGTTGTGAGAGTATGAAGATTTAACCCCATTCATACTGTAAGACTGAACACCAGGCATTACAAATACTTTAAAACGATTTGATAAAGGATAATAAACCTTCAACCCTGCATTTAAGCCCAAGCCAAATAAATTATTCGAGGATTCCATCTTACTAACTTGGTCATTTTGCCAGTTAACGGATTGAAAACTTTGCTCTCTCGACCAATTTAACATAGCTGAAGCATTTAAAGAAAATTCAAATGACTTGTATCCAAAATTATAGCTCATCCCCAATGGAATTTGAATTAATTGATATGAATTTTGCAACTCTATGTTTCTACTTTTCGCAACAGAAACAAGGGAAGTATCGAAAGATTCAATAGCGACAACTCCTTTAATTGGGTCATTAATAAATCTGGTTATTTTCGTAATTTTCTCTTCATTAGCAGAGTAGTTAAGTTGCCCTTTGTATTGATTATTTAAACTAAAACTATGAACTCCTGAAAACACACTCCATTTTCCTTTAATTGGTAGTTCGGCATTCACACCCCAACCGAATGAAGCTGAGTTAATTGCCAAAACTCCCATGTTATGAAGCTGAAACTGACTGTTAGAAATAACTGGTTTTGAAAGAGAACTCAACTGAAACACGTCAATATAAAACGGTTTTTGTGTAACTCTATTGGCTTTTTCAACCTTTTGTTGCTCAATTTTATTTAAATACAATTCAGGAAAACGATTGGTAAACCTAACAAACAACTTGTTTTTCATGTGATTTACCATCACTTTGTCAATGTCTTTTTCGTTTTCGGTTACAAACGCATAAAGATGACTATTTCCATCATGCTTTTCGTAATCAATAACAGGACGATTTTTAGCGTTGGCATTAAAATAACTTTCAAAAACATCGCCATCAAACAATGTATTTGCGGTGTTATTTTCAGAGATGTTTGCTTTGGCAATTTCTTTTGAGCTTGACTTAAATGTAGATTTTTCACTATTTCTATTTTGCTTTTTGGACATTGCACCAAGCATCTCATTTTTATTATCTGGGTCGGAAGACGAAATAGACTCTTTGTTTTCCTGAACAGTTGATTCATTTTCTAATTTGGAGTCAATCATTTTTTCAGAGAATGCCATTTCATCACTTTTGGACGGCAATAATTGATACACGGCAACAGAAACTGTAACTGCAATCAAAAAAGCAGATAGAACACGCCAAGTTGACCAAAAGGCTTTTTTAACTTGCGGTGTTCTTGCTTTCATAATGTCATCAAACAAATCTCGACTAGGAGAAACCTGGTATTGGTCTAACTTCTCTGAAATTTGCTTTTCAAATAAATCATTTTTCATAACTTAACTTTTTGTAATTCAATTAATTTTTGTTGTAAATATTTTTTTGCTTTCGCATATTGGCTTCTTGAGCTCGCTTCTTCTATCCCTAAACTATCTGCAATTTCTTTGTGACTAAATCCTTCGATTGCGAACATATTAAAAACATATTTGTACCCTGCAGGCATTTCACTAATCAAATTCAAGATATCTTTTGCCGAAAAATTATCCAAAACATCTTGATTATTAGAAACCTCCATCATTCTATCATCTAACTCTTCAAATTGTCTTTTTCCAGCTCTTATTTTATTGATGGCGGTATTCACCATAATTCGTCTAATCCAACCCTCGAAAGAACCTTGCATCCTAAATTTAGAAATATTATCATAAATTTTTATGAAACCTTCTTGCAAAATATCTTCGGCTTCCATTTTATCCTTTGCGTATCTCAAACACACTACCATCATTTTACTAGCAAACAATTTATAAAGTTCTCTTTGACAAACCCTGTCCTCTTTTATACAGCCTTGTATAAGGTCTTCTATATTCATTTTGTATTGTATTTTGTACCACAATAGGTCTGTTTTTATACACAAGACACTTATTTTTACAAAACGTGGTACGAGGGTTTAAATTTATTTTACAAACTTATGCAAAGTTACCAATTTTAGGCAAGTAGATTCAATTTGATTTTCAAAACTTGTTGAAAATGTTATTTTAATAATTAAACATCTCATTAATTTTCGTGTTAATATTGCATTGTGTCTAAACTGATACAAATACCGTGTGTTACAAGACTTTTTTTTCCTGAAACTTCAGAAAAACTAATTCAATTAGTCAAAAGCATTGACTCTCAATACCAAATCATTGAGAATGACACTTGCTGTGGGCTTCCTTTCTTTGAAAAAGGAGATTTAAAAAACGCCAAAAAAACTGGAGAATTTCAATTAAAAAACCTTCAAAACAACACAATAATAAGTTGTGGCAAAAGATGTTCAGAAACCTTTCAAAAGCATTACACCCAATTATTTAATAACACGGTTTCGCACAATGAGGCTATTGCTTTTTCAAAACAAGTCACAGACTTTAACAACCTTATTGAGCAATTAAAAATCAACAATGCCGACAAAATAACTGGCACTTATTTTTACATTTTTGATTGTTATGGAGACCTTCCTCAACAGGAAAAATGGCTAAACTTATTCAGCAAAGTGGAGTGGCATACTTCTTCATTAAAGAAAACTTGTTGTGGTGCAGGCACTTGTTTGCCCGTTTCCAATCAAGAACTTTCTTTCAAACTAGCCGAGGAATTAGCCAATCAAATCATTGAACTCAACATCTCTAACGTTGTTTTTGCTGATGATATTTGCCGTTTTCACTTCATGAATTATTGCAAAACAAAACAACTGACACTTAATTGTGTTCACATTATAGACCTTTTACACCAAGCCAAATAACATGTTAACTTTTCAAACTGTTACAGAGAGTGATTTAAGACTTTTTACAGAATCTATTTTTAAAGCGATAGGATGTTCAACATCAGACGCACAAACCGCAGCAGATGTTCTTATAGAAGCTGACCTTCGAGGTATCGACTCACATGGTGTTGCTCGACTTAGCGGGTATATTAGACTATTTGAGAGTAACCGAATTAACCCCAAACCAAACTTTACAATAACACGTGAGAAAAAAAGTATTTTCACTATAGATGCAGATGGTGCATTAGGTTTGGTTGTAGCTCCAAAAGCTATGGAAATGGTGTTAGACCGGACCGAAAAATACGGATCCTCCTATGCAGCAATCTCCAATAGCAATCATTTTGGGATAGCAGCTTACCATGCCATGAAAGCATTGTCGCATGACTTTATTGGCATGGCGATGACAAACGCTAGCCCACTTGTGGCACCCACTTACAGCAGAGAGAGAATGTTGGGGACCAATCCAATATGCTATGCCATACCAGCAGATAAACAAGCGGCTTTTGTACTAGACATGGCCACAAGTGCTGCAGCAAATGGCAAACTAGAAATTGCAGAAAGACAAGGCAAAGCGTTACCAACGGGTTGGCTTGAAGACAAAAATGGCGATTCTAGCAATGACAGCAAATCATTAAAAGGCGGCGGTTATTTACTACCACTTGGTAGCGACAAAGACCATGGCAGTCACAAGGGATACGGACTTGGCGCTATCGTTGATATATTAAGTGGCGTATTATCAGGGGCTAATTTTGGACCTTGGGTGCCTCCATTTGTATCTTTTTTGCCTGTACTACCCGATTTACCGGGCAAAGGTATTGGACACTTTTTGGGAGCTATGGATGTCGATGGCTTTATTGACAAGACTGAATTCAAGCAAAGAATGGACCAGTGGATTTTAAGATTTAAAAATGCTGAAAGAAAAAACTCAGAACAAGAAATCATCATACACGGTGAACCTGAAATTGAATTCAAAAAAGTTCGTATAAACGAGGGAATACCTATTATTTCGAATGTTACCAATGATTTGATAACATTGTCCGAAAAATACAAGATAGATCATCCCTTTAGTAAGTAAACAATTCTTTTAACCCCCAAAAAAAGACCTTGTTATTCTTCCGTGCGAACAAACTTCTTTGATCCCTCATAAATTTCATATTTCGCAAATCTTCCTTCAAGCTGTCCATTGGCAACAACGATTCTTCGA
This sequence comes from Bacteroidia bacterium, assembly GCA_044373665.1. Lineage (GTDB taxonomy): Bacteria > Bacteroidota > Bacteroidia > NS11-12g > UBA955 > JABMMZ01. The sequence continues at coordinate 6,754 of JBIPNH010000007.1, read as the reverse complement.
CTTGCTTTCAAACCTACATGTTTTAGCCCTTCCAAATTTGCAGTTACAAACCACGCTATTGTTCCAGGGTAGTTTTTCTTAAATGTATCGCCAATTGACTTATAAAAAGTTTCGGTTTCTATATCAATACGCTCATTGTAAGGCGGATTAAAAATCATAAACAATGGACCTTCAATCGTTTTCTTTGATTGAAAAAAGTTCATTTGCTTTAGTTCAATATATTTAGATAGACCTGCCTTCTGTATAGTTGCTTCAGCCTTTTCTAACACAGATTGGTCTTTGTCATATCCCATTATTTTTACAGGGTTATGTTTTATTTTTTGAGCTAAATTGTCTTTAATTTTCTCAAAAAGAGGTTTATCAAAGTCGTTCCAATTCATAAAGTTAAAAAAACTACGGTTAATGCTAGGTGGAATATTATTAGCAATCATAGCAGCTTCTATCAAAATGGTTCCGCTACCACACATTGGGTCGAGCAGTGGCACATGAGTATCCCATTGAGACATTATAACCAAACCTGCCGCTAACACTTCATTTATTGGCGCCACATTGGTTTCCATTCTGTATCCTCTTTTATTCAACGATTCACCTGAGCTATCCAAAGAAACGGTCACTAAATGCTCCTTAATATGTATATTTAGCTGAATATCAGGATTTTTTACATTTACACTTGGCCTTTCATTGTACTTATCACGAAATTGGTCAACAATGGCGTCCTTCATTTTTTGAGACGCAAACAATGAATGCGTAAAATATTCTGAATGCACGGTTGCATCAATGGCAAATGTTTGATTTAGATTAAAAATGGTATCCCATTCAATTTTTCTAATTCCATCGTACAAACTTTTTTCAGTAAAAGCACTGAATTCAAGAATTGGTTTTAATATTTTAATAACCGTTCTACAGGACAAGTTTGCTTTATACATAAAACCCATATCGCCTTCGAAAGTCACAGCTCTTAATCCTTTTTCTATATTAGCGGCACCTAGTTCTTTAAGTTCTTGCATTGCCAATTCCTCGAAACCGAAGATTGTTTTTGCCACCATTTTAATTTGTTTTTCTGTACTCATTTCATTAATCGATATATAAAACCAATCCTTTTAAATACTCCCCTTCTGGATGGAAAATATTTACAGGATGGTCGGCAGGCTGTGTCAGCCTATGAATTACCTTAACTTTTCTTTTTGATTCAATAGCGGCAGACATTATTATTTGATTAAACTGCAAACTATCAACTACTTGAGAGCAACTAAACGTAAATAAAAGCCCTCCTTTTTTTACCTTCTTAATGCCTTCCATATTTAACCTTTTATATCCCATAAGGGCGTTGTGACGAGCCCCTATATTTTTGGCAAACGCAGGTGGGTCCAAAACTAATATATCATATAAATCTTCGTGTTCCTTAAAAAACACAAAGGTGTCTTTGGCTTCTGCTTGATGATTGGTTGCTTCAGGAGCATTTAAATCCATGTTTTGTTTCAGGAGTTCGATAGCGGTTTTGGACACATCAACGGAATCAACATGACTTGCGCCATTCATAAGTGCATATACTGAAAAACCTCCAGTGTAAGCAAACGTATTAAGCACTTTCTTATTTTTAGAATAACTTCCCAATAAAGTTCGGTTATCTCTTTGATCGAGGAAGAAGCCTGTTTTTTGACCTGTGGTCCAATCCACTTTAAATTTGATATTATTTTCCAATACAATTCTATTGTCGGCAGAACCCCACAAGCACGAATTTTCAATATCAGGAATAGCACCGTGTAAAGTTTCTTTACTTTTATTAAAAATAGCATCTACTCTTGAACCTAAAACTGTTTGAATAGCATTTTGAATTAAATCCAACTGATAGTAAATCCCCGAAGTATGGCACTGAATAACCGCAACTCCATTGTAAAAATCGACTATTAAACCAGGAATTCCATCCCCTTCCCCATGGATTAAACGGAAACAATTGGTTGTTTTGGACTCGATTAAACCAATAGACTCTCTTAAGTTGAAACTATTTTGAAATGTTTTTATCCAAAAATCAGCATCAATTACTTCATCAATAAAGCTTAAAATTCTAACAGCAATGCTTCCATATTGTATATAACCGGTTGCCAAATAATTGTTTTTATTGTCGAGAACTCTTACAATAGAACCTTCAGGAAATTGCTTAAAGTCTTCATGCAAAGCACCACTAAAAACCCAAGGATGTGACCTTTGCAGTGATTTTTCTTTACCTGATTTTAAATGTATTATGGGATAATGACTCATTAAGGCGCAAAGTTGCAACATTTGTTACCAAAAAAACGATATTTTTATATTATTTTTGTTATTATTAAATACATGCGACACTTTGCAACGTTTTTATTATTTGTTTGTCTTATTAACAAAAGCTATTCACAGCTTGATTTAGAAAGTATTGCCAAACAAGAAATGAAACATTATTACAATTTCAAATTAAACCAAAAACGGAATCAAACATTACCGTTGGATGTTCATTTTGTCCAATTGTCAATACAACCTAATTTGAATAATGGTAGAATTATTTCAGCCTTTGCCAATCATCATTTCAGCAGTCCCACTCCAATTTCTTCTATTACATTTGATTTAAGAAGAGAATTAACGGTTGACAGTATTTTATTTAGGGGGCAGAAAATGAATTTTGCACATACCAATTCGCATCAACTAATTATTCCTTTGGGTGTTACATTGACCGCCAATCAAAAGGATTCTATTAAAATACATTATCAAGGCGCTCCTAACATGAGTTCGAGGGCTTACTTTAGAAGTGTAACATTAAGTGGACCTAACATAGCCACATTATCTCAACCTTATGGTGCTCATTATTGGTGGCCTTGTTTTGAAAATTTAAAAGACAAGATTGACTCTATAGACATTGAATTAACGGTGGACACACCATACATAGCTGTTTCAAACGGCCTTCTGACTTCGCAAAAAACAGTTGGGAATAAACAAACCTTTTTATTCAAACACAGATATCCTGTTGCCACCTATTTAGTTGCCATTGCAGTAGCTAAATACGACAAATACACGCAAACTGCTTTTTTACCTTCTATCAATCAAAATCTAGACATAGTCAATTACGCATTCCCTCATAATAATCTTGTTGACAACAAGGCTAAAACATTAGAAACAGTGAAGATGATGCGATTATTTGACAGTTTATTTGGCACTTATCCATTTCACAAAGAACTGTATGGTCATGCACAATTTACTTGGGGAGGCGGCATGGAACACCAAACCATGAGTTTTATGTCTAATTTCAATTATGATTTAATCGCACATGAGTTAGCACATCAATGGTTTGGCGACAAAGTAACTTGTGGGAGTTGGAAAGAATTATGGCTTAATGAAGGTTTTGCGACCTATTTAAATTTGATATGTTATGAGTTTTTGGAAAGCAAAACCGAATGGTATCAGAATTTAAAAAAATTCGGCGAGGACGTTATGCGTTTCCCGAATGGCTCAGTTTATGCCTACGACACTGTCAATGTAAACCGATTGTTTGAGTACAGAACTACCTACCAAAAAGGAGCTATGATACTCCATCAATTGCGCTGGGTAATAGGCGACGAACCGTTTTTCAACAGTTTAAAAGAATACATTAATGATTCGCAATTGAGTTATAACTTTTCGAGACAAAGTCATTTGAAATACTATTTGGAAAAAAACTCAAACACTGATTTAACAGATTATTTTGATGATTGGGTGTATGGCGAAGGGTATCCCATTTACGACATTACTTGGGTTCAAAAAGGCGAACAATTAAATATTGACATTTCACAAATGCAAAGCCATTCAAGTGTTGATTTGTTTAATATTGACCTCCCTTTGCTTGTTCGAGGAAATAGCAAGGACAGTTTACTTAGAATTCCTGTATCCGAAGCAAACTTCCGTGCAAGTTTCCAAATGCCATTTAAAGTAAAGTCAGTGAGCTTCGACCCTTTCTTTGCAACATTAGGAAAAGCAAATATTAAGTTTCCGCTTGACAAATCTTCGGATTTTACATTATACCCTAATCCGTTTAAAACTGAATTTTTCTTTACGTCTGATGTTCAAATAATTGAATGGGAACTGACCGATATCATTGGTAAATCAATTATAAAAGGCGAACTTAGTGCCATGAATACCAATTCAGATTTAATAAAAATAGATGCATCCAATTATACTGAGGGTACTTATATCCTTAGAATTAAAACATCTGACAATAGAATAGTAAATAAAAAAATAATAAAAATATAAGCTTATGAAATCTTTAAAACCAATCCTTTATTTAACATTAATGTTAAGTATTATTTTGAGCAGTTGTGAGAACGACGATGATGAACCACCTCAATTACCCAAAGACAACAAAGTAGAACTTACAATTAAGTTTGACGCCTATTTTGATGCTTTGCCTTTAGAATTTGGCAAACAATACATTACAAGCTCGAATGATTCCATTCAATTTGATAAATTGAAATATATTATTTCCAATTTCACATTGATAGACCAAAACAATGTAGAGACTAAATTAAGCGACCAATATGCTTATTTAAGTATAGCAGAGGGTCGAAATTCAGTAGTATTAAATAATGTTCCAAAAGGTCAATACAAGGCAATTAGATTTTTTGTAGGATTAGACTCTGCTGTTAACTATGGCAACCCATCTCAGTGGCCACTCGACCACCCATTAAGTCCTTCGCTAACAGAAATGCATTGGGGATGGGCAGGTGGATATATTTTTAATATTGTGGAAGGCTATTTCCTAAATAATGGCAAAACTGGCGGATTTTCTTTTCATATTGCTACCCCAAAATATGCAAGAACTCATGCTTTTGTTACCGACTATTCTATCACCAATAATTCAATTATGAAATTCAAAATTCAAGCAAACAAATATTTTGACAATCAGATTAAATACAGCTTAAAAACCGATGGCAAAATGTCACATTCTGGCAACAACGACCCTATTATGGATTTATTCATACAAAACAATTCAGGCATTTTCGAGTTTAATACTTTTGAGTGATGGTTAAAAAAATAATATTAAGTATCGTTTTATTGGCATTTGCAATTGGATTCAAAAGTTGCCAAAAAGACCCTAAAGTAGTAGATGAAAAATCTTTAACGCCCTATATTATTGAGACTAAGGCCGGATTTCCTCCTCTGCGTCTTCCGAATGACAATCAATTGACAGAAGAGGGAGTTTTACTTGGTAGAATGCTGTTTTACGACCCATTATTATCATTAGACAGTACTATTTCGTGTAATTCATGTCATTTCCAAAACAGAGCATTTGCACAAAGCACTCGTTTTAGTAAAGGCATAAGAGGACAATTAAGTCCAAGAAATTCAATGCCTTTGTTTAACTTAATGTGGCAAAATAGATTTTTCTGGGATGGAAGAGCGCTTACCTTAAGAGAACAATTATTAATTCCAATTCAGGCACACGATGAAATGGACATGAACTTTTATGATTTAAGTATTCGACTAAAAAAATCAGAAAGATATGCGCCATTGTTCAAAAAAATCTTTAACACTTCAGAAATTACTCCCGTTGAAATCACAAAGGCTCTTGAACAGTTTTTGGTTAGTATCGTTTCATTTAACTCCAAAATAGACCAAATATTTGGAAGAACTGACACCTTAAACGTCATAGATGCGTCTGAATTGAGGGGATTAAACTTATTTATGAAACCCGTTGAAGATGGAGGAGCCGACTGTTTTCATTGCCATAGCAATATTCCATTTTTCGGCAACACAAGTCTTAATGGCTCAATGGCGAACAATGGGTTAAGCAGCGTGTTTACAGACAGAGGATTAGGCAGAATTACAGGAAGACCAACTGACGAGGGGAAATTCAAAATACCATCATTAAGAAACGTAGAATTAACGGCACCTTATATGCATGATGGACGGTTTGCAACACTTGAAGATGTTATTGACTTTTATTCCGATGGCATCAAATTCGATTCCCCTAATTTGGATATTAACATTTCGGCTCACAATGCTCAACTTAACTTAAGTCAGCAGGAAAAAGAGGATTTAATAGCCTTTTTGAAAAGCTTAACAGACACTGAGTTTATAAATAACCCCAAATATAAAAATCCTTTTTAAACAAAAGCGTTGAAAAAAATACGGTTATCTAGATTTGAGAAAAGCTGATAAAAGCAATTACTTTAAAGATAATATTCTAACACACTTTAAGCCTTTGTAAACTTCCAAACTTTCGAAGTTATAAAGCTGTTCAAACTCTTTCTCTAAATTTTGCTTAAAAACGACTTTATCCCCTAGGTCAAACCCCTTTAATTCTCCTTTTTTAATAGTTGACATGGTTTGCGCATAAAAGAAATATTCGGGATCATAGTCAAGCGAAAAATAATGCAGCGACTCCTCCCCTTTGTAATCTCTGAGGTATTCGCTCAATTCGTAATGGTCGAACGACAAAGGGAAATTCTTATAATTTGCAATAAACTCATATTTATCGCGAACAAGAGGTATCGTAGCCAATAGAACCATCACAACAAAACTTTTTTGGACAAAAGTCTGCTTAATCAAAGACTGAATTTGAATTAAAAACAATACTATCAACAGAGTAACGATTGGCAATATGGGCATATCATACCAATGAATTTTTGTTGTAGATAAACTAATTATGAGCAAAAAGCCAGACAGAAAACCAAGCAAAAATAGCATTTTAGATTGAGGCTTAAACACTAAATAAATAATTGCGGGAATTAGCAAGAATACAAAATAGTGATAT
>JBIPNH010000177.1:0-3887 GCA_044373665.1 Bacteroidia bacterium | reverse complement strand
CTATCGTATTAAACGGCACCAAAAACCGATTACGCCCTGTACTAATGACCGCTTTTGTGGCTTCTTTTGGCTTTTTGCCAATGGCACTCAGTCACGGTTCGGGCGCCGAAGTTCAAAGACCATTGGCGACAGTTGTCATAGGTGGATTGCTAATAGCTACATTCTTAACACTGTTTGTACTGCCCGTTTTGTATTTAATTTTCAATAAAGATGATAAAATGAGAAACCAGACTAATTTAAGTAAATCAGCATTATTAATCCTTTTAATTTCTTCTTTTTCTTTGGCACAAGCTCAAACAAAGATAGATTTACAAAGCGCACTCGATTCTGCGCTCAAGAACAATTTACTATTCAAAAACGAACAGTTGAATGCAGAATACCAAAGGATGTTAATAAAAACAAGTATTGAAATTCCTCAAGCAAATGTGGTAACAGAGTATGGGCAAATTAATAGTTATTACAGCGATAACAAAATTGGTCTAGAGCAATCAATTAGTTTCCCTAGCGTTTATAGCAAACAAAAGTCTATACAAAACGAACAATATAAAAACAGTTTATTTAGCGTCAATTTAAAAGAAATTGAATTAAAAAAACAAGTCAGGGAAAGCTATTTCTCATTGTTATACTTGTATGAAAAGAAAAAAATACTGGAGCAAACGGACAGTTTATATGGTGAATATTTAACAAAAGTACAATTACAATTCAATCAAGGTGATGTCAATTTACTTGAAAAAACAAGTGCAGAGCTTCAAAGAGGTCAAATTTTTACACAACTAAACTCTCTGAAAAATGACATTGAAATTAATCAATTACAATTTCAATTACTCATCAACACACGCTTGTTTTACCAACCATTAAAGTCGGAATTTAAAATTGAGGAAACTGTTGATATACTTAACAAAAACATCAATTCACATCCACTTTACTTGATTTTAAATCAGCAAAAAAACATAAGTCTATTGAATACTCAATTAGAAAAAAACAAATTACTCCCCAATTTGAATGTAGGTTATTACAGTATGAGTATGCGAGGTGTTGGTGCTGACAATCGTTTGTATGGAAGTAGCACCCGTTTTAATTCAGTCCAATTTGGAGTTGGCGTTCCTTTGTTTTTTGGTTCACAAAAAGGAAAAATTAGCGCCGCAAAAAGCTTAGAACAATTAGCTGACAATTCTCTGAATGCTGGAATGCAGTCGTTACATAACCAAATAGACATCGCTTACAAAACATATCAAACAGCTTTAGAAAACGTCAATTATTATGAAACGAATGCCTTAAAAAACACTGACATTATTTTAAAATCGGCACAACAACAGTTTGAGAATGGCAACATTAACTATTTGGAATGGATGATGCTAATCAACAATTCTACACTAGTCAAAAGCCAATACTCTGATGCTTTGATTGCACTCAATAAATCCATGATTCAACTTTACTATTTAAACTCAAAATAAAATACAAAATGAAAAACAAATTAATCATAACCTTACTTCTTGGTTTAATAATAGCATGTAAACCGTCCACAAAACAAAAGGACATTACAGAAAAAGAAATTATCAATACAGTAAAACTAAATGATGCTCAACTAAAAAACGCCCAAATAAACATCGGAAAATTAGAGCAAAAAACAATTACTAACAAACTTAAGGTAAATGGTCAAATTAGCGTTCCTGTTCAAAATGCCATTTCTATTAGTGCTCCTTTGGGAGGCTACTTAAAATGGACTTCCTTATCAGAGGGTAAACAAATCAGAAAAGGCGAAATAATAGCAACATTAGAAGACCAACAATACATTCAAATTCAACAAGACTACCTGAGTGCCAAAGCTCAATTTTCGGGAATAGAGAAAGAATACTTTAGGCAAAAAACACTTAACTCAAACAAAGCAACGAGTGACAAAATCTTTGAAAATGCTGAAGCCATGTATTTAAGTCAAAAAATATTAATAAAATCATTGTCTGAGAAACTAAAATTGATACAAATTAACCCTGAACAACTTAACGAGACTAACCTTTCCCGAAACATCAACATCTACTCTCCTATCAATGGATTTGTTAGAACTGTAAAAACAACAATCGGAAGCTATGTAAGTCCTACTGAAGTATTATTTGAACTGACCAATCCAAGTGACTTTTATTTAGCGTTAACAGTGTTTGAAAAAGACATTAATAAGCTCAAAATTGGTCAAGAAATTACTGCATACTCAAACCAATCTAATCAAGAAAAAATCACAGGAAAAATCCAAATCATAGGTAAAGACATTTCACCCGAAAGGTCCTTAAAAGTGCATTGCACTTTTGACAAAAAAGACCAAACATTAATTCCGGGATTATACATGAATGCAGAGATTGAGATTGCCGGCAGCTTGGAATACGTTATTCCTAGCGATGCGATTGTGAAACATGAAGGAAAAGAATACGTGTTTATCCAAAGTGAAATTAATACATTTCAAATGGTACAAGTAAATATTGGGAATAGCTACAATGGACTTACCCAAATTAACTTTTCACAATCAGAACAAATTAAGATAGCCGAAAAAGATTTTGTTACAAAAGGAGCTTATACGTTATTAATGCAACTTAAAAACATGGGTGAGGAATAATTCTCCTTCATCTGCTTATGTAACAAATGCTACATTATTAACTGTATTTTTATTTTAATTTTGTTGAAAATAATAGCTTAAAATGAAAAAACAACTACTTACTCTTTTCGTATTTTTACTCAGTATTACGCTCCTTGCACAAACGAATCCTTTTAATATTTCCATAGTCCCTATGAATATTGATGGTTTGGGCGGACTTCAATCTTTTGCTTTAGCACAGCACAATGGCAAGTGGCTAATAGTTGGAGGCCGATTAGACGGATTACACCGAAGACAGCCATTTGCTGCGTTTGATGTAGCAGGGAATAACAATCAAATTATCGTCATAGACCCAGTATTAAAACAAAAATGGACTGCTCTTTTGAGTTCTCTTTCTATGGATATTCAAGAACAATTGAGTTCCACAAATATGGAGTTTCATCAAAATGGGAATATGTTGTATGTTATTGGTGGATATGGTTTTAACAATGCGACAAGTTCACGAAAAACTTTTGATAAATTAAGTGCAATTAAAGTGGAAGAGCTTATCAATGCAGTTATAACGGGTAATTCCATTAGCGGATTTATAAGACAAATAAGCGACCCACAATTTGCAGTTACTGGCGGACATTTAAAAAAAATAAACAATACTTACTATTTAATTGGTGGCAATAAATTCGATGGCAATTACAATCCTATGGGCAATCCTACCTTTACACAAGTGTACACCAATGCCATTCGTAAATTCAATATTACCGACAATGGTACGACCATATCTGTTAATCATTTGCCAACTATAACTGATGCAACCAACTTACACCGTCGCGATTACAATGCAGTTCCGCAAATACTGGTTGATGGTTCGGAAGGAATTACTGCTTTTTCAGGTGTTTTTCAAGTTGGGGTCGACCTACCCTACTTAAATTGTGTGAATATAGACAGCATTGGCTATGTGGTTAACAATAGCTTTCAACAATACTACAACCATTACCATTGTGCCGTGTTGCCAATGTATTCGGCTTCAAAAAACGAAATGCACAATGTGTTTTTTGGAGGAATTGCTCAGTATTATGACAGTATGGGTGTTTTAATTCAAGACAATAATGTTCCTTTTGTAAAAACAATAGCAAGGGTAACAAGAGACTCAAAAGGGATTATGTCGGAATATAAACTTCCGGTAGAAATGCCAAGTTTGTTGGGCGCAGGTGCGGAATTTATTATAGTTCCCAATGTTTCAATATACAAAAATGAAGTCATTAAATTAGACGATTTAAGCGATGACAGCACTTTAGTTGGTTATATTTAT
>JBIPNH010000061.1:0-13454 GCA_044373665.1 Bacteroidia bacterium | reverse complement strand
ATGACATGAAAAAAGCTTTCCACAGTCGTCGCGACTTGTGCTATAACTTACTAAAACAGACAGAAGGCATCAAGTTATTAAATCCAGATGGTGCTTTTTATCTATTCCCTGACATCAGTAATTTTATTGGTAAGTCATATAAAAACTATACAATAAATAATTCTCAAGACTTGTGTATGTATATTCTGAATGAATTTTATGTTGTTACTGTTGCCGGAAGTGCATTTGGCAATGATAACTGCATTCGTTTATCGTTTGCCACAAATGAAGAAAACTTAACCATTGCAATAAACAGAATTAAAGAAGCACTTAGTTTACTTAAATAATGAATCCAATTATTGAACAATTTTCTGGTAAAAAAGTATTGATTATAGGTGATGTAATGTTAGATGCCTACATCATGGGAAAGGTTGAACGTGTGTCTCCTGAAGCGCCAGTCCCTATTGTTAATATTGAATCATTGGACAATCGTTTAGGAGGTGCTGCTAATGTAGCTCTAAATATTCAAGCACTTGGTGCTACGCCTTTGTTATGTACCGTAATTGGCAATGACAAAGAAGGAATAGAGTTTCTAAATATTCTTGAAAAGTACCAAATGGGACTTCATGGAATTTTAAAATCAGATGATAGAAAAACCACAACTAAAACCAGAGTTTTGGGTAATAAACACCAATTACTTAGGTTGGATAATGAAGTAACGCACGACCTTTGTGAGCAAGACCATAATGCTTTATTAAAACTTGTATATGAAATGCTACCTTTGTGTGACGTTGTTATATTGCAAGATTACAATAAAGGGGTTTTAACTGTATCCAATATCCATTTGATAATTGAAATGGCAAAATCGGCAGGAAAACCGATTGCCGTGGACCCTAAAAAGAAAAACTTTTTGAGTTACAATGGGGTCACATTATTTAAACCCAATCTTAAAGAAATTAAAGAAGGCTTAAACAGCGACCACAATTTAAAAATAAAATCTAACCTAATAGAGGCGGTTAAAGAGTTAAACAAACACCTCAACAATTCTTACACAATGGTGACCCTTTCTGAGGATGGCGTAATGATTACTGACCACCAATCCTTTGATTTTATTCCAGCACACCTCAGAAATATCTCTGACGTAAGTGGTGCAGGAGATACCGTAATTAGTGTTGCGTCCTTGTGTTTGGCGTGTAATACAGAAATGCACATTATTGCAGAATTATCCAACCTCGCGGGTGGATTAGTGTGCGAAGAGAATGGTGTCGTTCCCATCGACTTAGAAAAACTAAACAAAGAGTTTTCGGCTTTATTTACCAAAGAACCAAACCATTGAATACCAAAAGTAAAATAGAAAGATATATCTATCTTCACCAATCTTTGATATTAAAAATATTAAGATTTTTGATGATTATGGCTTCTATATTAATTTCATCGATGATGGTATACCGTTATGGATTTAACCACTCCGAGGAAAACATCAACACCATTTTAGTCGTTACAAGATTTTTCTATCTCATTTTTATCTTGTCTTTTCTAATAAGGTATTCATTGGCATTAGACAAAAGACAACACCTAACCAACAATGCTCTCGAAGCCATATTAATCCTTTTGGTTATTTACGATGGAATAAGTTATTTCCTGTTTGGGCATCCTGTATTAGAAAATTTATTAATACGTTTAAATGTTTCCAATTACCGTGACTTTTATGATTTTTCAATCCAATTTGTACTCTTAATCTTTGTAAGTATTGAGTTTGTTAAGTCAATCAATTTAATTTACACTTCCAGACTTAAGCCAACTACCCTATTTATTTTATCTTTTATTTTATTAATTTTAGTTGGTTCTTTCTTGTTAATGATGCCTGGATTTAATAACACAGGAAAAGCATTAAACTATGTAGATGCCTTATTTACAAGTGCTAGTGCCAGTTGTGTTACAGGTTTAGCTGTTGAAAATACAGCTAATTTTTTCAATTTGAAAGGTCAGTTAATTATCTTGTTTTTAATTCAACTTGGTGGTATTGGGATATTAACATTTGCTTCGTTTTTTGCTAGTTTTATAAAAAAAGGAATTGGCGTAAAACATCAAATTGCCATGAATGAATTATTAGATTCTGAAAACCTATCTGGTAGTTCTTTTTTGTTGAAAAGGATATTAATAATGACCTTGGTTATTGAGATAATGGGTAGTATCGGTATATATGTTCTTTGGGGCGATTATCAGTTTGTAAGTGAAGGTGATAAAATATACCATTCCGTTTTCCATAGTATTTCAGCCTTCTGTAATGCCGGCTTCTCCACACTTGAACTTGGATACGAAACTCCTATGGTAAATGAATTGTACATGCTCCATATTTTTACTGGCGTTATTATCATTTTTGGAGGTTTGGGTTTCCCTGTTTTGAGAGATATTTTTTCACCACTCAAACTCAAACAAAGGCTTAAAGAACCATGGAAAGATTGGAGTTTGAGTACTAAAATAGCTGTTTATACCAGTTTGGCCTTGATTATTTTTGGTACAGTTTCTTTTTATTTCCTTCATGTTCAACATTTAAAACATATTAGCTCTCCTATTGGAAAATTTGCCGCTTCATTTTTTCAATCAGTTAACACCCGTACCTCTGGTTTTAATTCAATTAATATGGCAGAACTGTCAAATCCACTATTGATGATTTCTATGTTTTTGATGTTTATTGGGGCTTCCTCAGCCTCCACAGGTGGAGGTATCAAAACAAGTACTTTTGTGGTAATGATGATTGCTGTATTAGGCACTATCAGAGGCAAGCGTGAAATGACTTTAGGCAATAGAACCATTGGTGTCGAACTTATTTACAAAGCATTTGCAGTTGTGGTTTTCTCCGGTTTATTTGTTCTCACCACCATGACTATTATTTCTTTTACTGAACCAACTATCCCTTTAAGTTTAATTGCCTACGAATGTGTTTCAGCTTTCGCTACGGTTGGATTGTCTACAGGTATAACAGCGAATTTAAGCGATGCTAGCAAAATAGTACTTGTAATTTCTATGTTTGTGGGTAGAGTTGGTGCATTGTCTTTGGCATTTTCTCTAAGCTCTAAAGCCATACAGGCCGACTACAAATATGCCAAAACGCACTTAATGATTGGCTAAAATTGAGCGGCTACAATCACAGGAATTTTTTCTTTTAACACCATTTTGCCCTCTAATGAGAACGCTGTAATTAATATTATATATTTTCCAATAGTCGTTTTCTGATTATTGAAATCTGTACCGTCCCATTTTACAAATCCCTCCCTACCAATTAATTCATTGTTAATTATTGTTTTTATAAATCGCCCTTCTTGATCGAAAATTTGCATAGTAGCTACAAAATCAGAAAATGGCAATTGATAATTTATTGAAACATAATCCTCAAAACCATCGCTGTCAGGAGAAATCGTTATTTGACTACTCGAAAAATATTGCCCTGCTTCGGTTTCTAGTTTTTGAAATTGTGAATTAATCCTCCCCGGCGTTGCGTTGCCCGATAAATTGGAAGCACTAAACCAATTACTTGATTTCTGTGTAGGCGATTGGTAACTAATTCGTTCCAAACTAATTCCCTCTTTATTAGAAATTAAATTCAAATGCCAATTTTCAGAATAATACAAACTGTCAATAATTAAGTCTTGTTGATTGACCAACAAAAACCGCCCTTCCGAATCAGGCATTGTGGGCAGCTTACTCATTTGTTTTTTAATGCAATTAAGTGCTCCACAAGTGTAAAACTGACATACATTATTGGTATCTTCACTCAGAAGTAAAAAAGTTTGTGGCGGTAACAAAGGATTTTCTTTTTCTATCGGAAATACCTTTTCATATTGACCAAATTCATCTATTTCAACTAAAAACAACGTACTTATGTCAATGGCATATTCACTTTTATTATACAATTCAATAAAGTCCTTTCCCCCACTTTTGGGATTGAATAATAGTTCATTCACTATAACATCGCTTTTTTGAGCTACAGAGGGCCACTGCCAAGTTATTTCTTGGTTTATAACATTTCCAATACAATCGGATAATCCCAAAACTTGTAATTGATATTTCGTTTTCTTGTCCGGCGAAAACTCAATTTTCACTACTAATTGACCCGTTAATTCGTTGTAGCTAATTACTTTAAAATTCAAAACTTGTTGATTGAGTTTTATAATCAGATTTAAAATAGAATTAGAGTCAATCCGTTCTGACAATGTAAGCACAAGGATAGAATCATTATTCAATATAAAAAGTTGAATAATATTAGGAGCCGTTGTATCTATGGGGAGTTCAGCTTTTACTGAATTAATGTTTCCCGGTGTCCCTCCCATTATTGATTCACTAGCCATCCAATTTTCAGCACGAAGGCAAGTTTTGCTTGGGTCAATCATTTCCAAACTGTATCCTCCATTTTTTTTCAAATCGTTTCGATACCAATCGTCAGTATAACTCACCTGATGAATTGTAAGTCCCGAAGAATCGCTAATCCAAATCCTATCAGAGGTGTTATTTAAACTTGGAATTTGATACAATACAAGCAAGGAATCAGGTTCTAAAATAAAAAAAGGCAAGCGTATTTTTTGTGTAGGGTCATTTATAAAACATTGATTCAATTGGATAAATTTATTTGAACGGTTATAAATTTCAATGTATTCACTGTTGGGTAATCCCACACTTGGGTCGGGGTCAACCATCATTTCATTTATAACTATATCAAAAATTTGAGGTTTCTCTGTTTTGTATATTTTGAACCGATAATTAATTGAATCCAACAAATTGCCTTCTAAATCCTTAATTTTCTTTATCCTTAAAAACAATAATTTATTAAACGGTAATAGACTATCAAAATAGACTAATATTGACTTTCCATTATTGTTAACTGTTATATTACTGGCAAATCCATAATTTTCAACCTCATAGTTTAAATTATTTTTTAATGTAAATGTATCGCAGTATTCTGAGAAAAAAAGGGATACTTGTTGTTGATTGAGCCATCTAATAGAATCGATGACAGGCGAAATGGTGTCCCAAATAATGGGACCTGCATACAAATTATCAAATAAATGTTTGTTAAAAAATGAAGAAGTACTTTGCCTAATCCTAACCCCTATGTTATTGGGCAAGTCAAGAATTGAATCGATAACAAAACCTTCTATTTTCGTCAGATTAGTTTTATAATCGAGTCGGTTCAACTGAAAAGAATCTTTGTATTGCTTGAGTATTACTTTACAATTTGAGCTTGAAGCATTTAGAAACCCATTTTCACCATCTATTAGTTTGGTTTCAATACCATTTACTGTCTTAATCAAAGAAATATCATCTGTAACACCACCTAACCTAATCAGGTAATTTGTTTTTGACAACAGTAAATTGAGCGAATCTGATTTTATTACAAAATCTACAAAATTAGCTGAAGAAGTATTGAACAGTAAATTAACATCAATGTGCCATTCACGGATTAAATTTGACTGCTTTTTTGTAGCAATGTAAAAAACAGAATTTGCCACATTATGATTGCTTTTGAGCCTTTCATTTTCCAGTTTAAAGGATTGAAACTGGCCCATCCACTGACCATTTATTAAAAGATTAGTGTCTTTAAACTCTTCCAAATCTTGAGCATTGACAAGACCTGACAAAAAAAACAAAATAAAAAATAGCAAATTTCTAATTAGTGTCTTCATGATAAAACATTGTTGATTTTTGCAACAATATTTACATGAATTTACAACCTAATTTTCAATTAAAAAATATCACATGTTTGTGTTACTTTTTTTGGCAGGAATATTTAAAATTCTTTAACCTGTTGAACCACCAAACCGGTCCGCAATTTTGGTTCAATATAAGTTGATTTTGGTGGCATTATTAATTGTTCGTCTGCCACATCAAATACCTGCTGAATAGTGCAAGGAAAAACCGTGAAAACTAAATCGTACAAGCCTTCATTGACTCTGTGTTCCAATTCATCCAAACCAATTTGACCATTAATAAAACTTAGTTGTTTGTCTGTTTTGGAATCATTAATATCTAAAATCGACTGAAATACATCGTTCTCAAGAATGGAAACATCAAGGGTTTGAACTGCATTTAATTCAGCCACATCACCTTTGTAGCCTAGTCTATACCACTGATTATTGATAAACAATCCAAACTCTTTATCCTTGTGCGGTTTAAATGGAGTTAAAACTTCGTCTACAAAAAAACAACACTTTAAACTATCAATAAATCCCTTTACATCAAATTCTTTATTGCACTTATACGCTCTATGAAAACTGTCTATTTTAAGAAATTCAGGAGGAACAATGTAGGCTAAATACTTCCCATTTTGCAAATGATTTTTCTTAAAAAACCCTGCAGAGGCAGCACTTCTGTGATGACCGTCGGCAATGTAAAGATTATCTAATTTCGTGTATTTCTCTTTAATTAGATTAACTTCATCTTCATTTACAATTCTGTAGACTGAATGTTTTCTTTTTATTTCATCTTCAAACTCAAAAAACAGGTGAGAAGAATCCTCGTAATGGTGAAGAATATCATTGACAAAATCATTTTGAAGATGTGTCATCAATACGGGTTCACCAATTACTCCTGAACAATTGATATGTTCTATGAGTTGTTCTTCCTTTTCGGTTATTGTATTTTCGTGAATCTTGATTTTATTTTGATAGTAATCATCAACACTCACCAATGAAATAATTCCAAGAAACTCATCACCATTCACCTTGTTATATTGACGGTAAATATAAAAAGCGTCTTGGGTATCCTTTTCTATAATTTTAGAAAGAATTAATTTATCCAATTCAATTTTAGAGAAAGGAAAATGTTTGCTCGGATCTTTTTCCTCGTTAAAAATAAGATAAGGTTTAACAACCCTTAAATAGGTATGAGGATTGTTGGCAACCATTTCCTTTTGCTTGTCAATATCATCTAAATGGGTATTGGCAGACACACTTTTTTCATTTCCTTTGCTTGGAAATAGTGCTTTGAATGGATAAATCTGTATCAATTATAAATTAAAATGATTTAAAATCTGTTGAACAATTTCCTCGCCAATTCTTTTTTGTGCTTCCTCTGTACTCGCACCAATATGCGGTGACAATGAAACATTATTCATTTTTAAAATTGCATCTTCTACAGGAGGCTCTTTCTCAAATACATCGGTACCTGCATAAGCTAAATGTCCACTTTCCAGTGCTGCAATTAGTGCTTTTTCTGAAACCGTTCCACCTCTTGCACAATTGATAAGACCTGCCCCTTTTTTCATCATGGCTAACTCATTTTCAGCAATGACATAACCTTGACCACCAGGAATATGTAAACTCACAAAATCAGACTGTTTTAAAACATCTTCTTTTGAAATCGTTTTTACAGATTTTTTAACTGTAGGAATCTGTGTATCAGGATGGAATGTAATTTCCACATCGTGTTCCGCTATCATTGGGTCGTAAGCCAAAACATTCATTCCTAAACCGTAAGCGATTCGGGCTGTTTCTCTTCCAATTCTACCAAATCCAATTAAGCCCAAAGTTTTGCCTTTTAATTCGGTACCCTTTGAAGCTGTTTTTTTAAGTTCGTTAAATTGAGACATTCCATTTTCTGGCATTTCTCTATTGGTAATTTGCAATAAACGACAAATTGAAAACAAGTGAGCAAACACCAATTCCGCAACACTTGTACTACTTGCTGCAGGCGTATTCACCACTGAAACATTATTTGCTTTAGCACTCACCAAGTCAACATTGTCTAATCCTACACCAGCTCTTCCTACCAATTTCAAATTAGGAATACCTGCTTCAATAATAGAGGCAGTTACTTTGGTTGCACTTCTAACCAAAAGAACATCAAATTCACTGATACGTGATGCCAATTCTTCTTGTGCTATTTTGTTGGTTTCTACAAAAAAACCTTTGCTTTCTAATAAAATTTTGGCCGACTGATCGATACCATCATTTGCTAATATTCTCATTGATTTATGCATTAAAAGTTTTCATTACGTTAACCAAAGCTTCTACACTTTCCATAGGAAGTGCATTGTACATACTAGCTCTGTATCCACCTACTGAACGGTGACCAACAATACCTGAAATACCTGCGGCTTTCCAAGCTGCGTTGAATTTCTCTTCCAAAGAAGTATCGTTTAACAAGAAACAAACATTCATTTTGGAACGATCTTCAACTGCAACAGTACCAACAAACAAAGGATTTTGGTCAATTTCGTTATACAGTAAATTTGCTCTTTCTTCTGCTCTTCTTTGCATTTCAGCAACACCACCTACTTTTTTAACCCATTTTAAATTTTGCAACATAGCAAAAATTGGAAATACTGGAGGCGTATTAAACATGGTTTCTGATTTAATATGAACCGCATAATTCATCATACTTGGAATTTGACGCGTAACTTTTCCTAAAATATCTTTTTTAACAATTACAACAGTTACACCTGCAGGTCCCATATTTTTTTGAGCACCAGCATATATTAATCCAAATTTAGACACGTCAACCGGACGGCTCAATATGTCTGAACTCATGTCACACACCATCGGTACAGGACTATCTGGAAATGATTGCATTTGAGAACCATAAATGGTATTGTTACTAGTACAATGAAAATAATCAGCATCTGTTGGGATTACATAATTTTTGGGAATGTAATTGTAGTTTGCTTCTTCTGAACTTGCAACAACATCAACTGTTCCAAATAATTTGGCTTCTTTAACCGCATTAGCAGCCCAAACACCTGTTTTTAAATAAGCCCCTTTATTTTCCAATAAATTGTAAGCAACCATTAAAAATTGCATACTTGCGCCACCACCTAAAAACAAAATTTCATACCCTTCAGGAATATCCATTAACTCTTTGATAGTTGCTTGAGCTTCCTCAACAACACTAACAAACTCTTTGCCTCTATGAGAAACTTCGAGTAGGGATAATCCAGTGCCTGCAAAATTTTGAATTCCTTCTACACACGCTTGAATTGCCTCTTGTGGAAGAATAGATGGACCTGCCGAAAAATTATGTACTTTTGTCATTTAAAAAATATTTTTTTGCAAAAATAATCTAATATTGAAAAGTATAACAATGAAAGTTAAGAACAATTTATTACTACTGTCATTTTTTATTGTATTTTCTACAATAAATGCCCAAGAGTCTGAAAACCAGTCAGATTCAGCTGTAAAATCGCGTTTTAGAGACCGATTAACCTACAATGTGGGTGGTGGATTAATGTTAGGGACTTTTACTAACATCAATCTTATTCCACAAATAGGATATCGAATCAAACCAAATTTAATTGCAGGTGTTGGCGCTAATCTTCAATACATCAGGGATAATTTTTCTTTTCCAAGTCGCGAGTTTATGGTGTATGGTGGCAATTCGTTTGTTAGATACATTGTCAATAACCAATTTTTTGTACAAACTGAATATCAAAAACTATTTTCCACAATTGGCAATGGCGATTATGTAATGGCTGGCGGAGGATATACCCCAAGCTCCTATTTTAGCATTTCTGCTTTTTACCTTCTCGTTTATCCTACTCCCAACATCTATGGACAACCTTTTGTTGTTAGGGGAAGTTTCTTTTTTTAAACAACACTATGCTTAATTTAACGCAAGACCCCAAAATATGTATTAAAAATAACAAAGATTTCAGTCTAAAAGCGCTCGACACCAATTACAAAGCTGGTTTTTATTCGGAGGATGAGTTGAAAGATTTTTTAAATTCGTATTCTGAAAAAATTGCAGGATTGCAAGAGAAATTGTACGCCCAAAACCAGTTTTCTGTGCTGTTAGTATTACAAGCCATAGATGCAGCAGGCAAAGACAGTTGTATTAAACATGTTTTTACAGGCGTTAATCCTCAAGGTGTTCATGTGATTAACTTTAAGCAACCAAGTAAGGAGGAACTTGACCATGATTTTATGTGGCGTATTTACAAGAACTTACCCGAAAGAGGACTAATAGGGGTCTTTAATCGTTCGCATTACGAAGAAGTTATCGTTACCAAAGTTCATCCAGAGTATCTGTTAAATCAAAATATTCCTAATGTGAATTCCATAGAGGATGTTAATGATGAATTTTGGCAAAACAGATACAACACAATCAATCAATTTGAAAAACACTTGCACGAGAATGGAACAATAATCATTAAAGTCTTTTTGAATCTAAGCAAGGAGGAACAAAAACAAAGATTTATTGACAGGATTGAAACGCCAAAGAAAAATTGGAAATTCAGTTATGCTGATTTGAAAGAGAGAAAAAGATGGGATGATTATCAAGTCGCTTTCGAAGAAATGATTAAAAACACATCAACCGATTATGCGCCGTGGCATGTTGTACCATCCGACAATCAATGGATAAGTAGAGCCATTGTGAGTGAAATATTGTTAGAAAAACTAGAGGGTTTAAATTTAAAATACCCTAAATTAAGCAAACAAGAACAAGAATTATTAAAACAGGGTTTGATGGAACTGAACGCTGAATAGTGCTTATTTTACTATTTTAAAGTTTCGGTATTCCCCAATTCGCCATCCGCTTACTTTTTCTATCCAATACAAAAACCTTGTTTTAGCATCCATTTTCTTTTGGTTTATGTCAAAATTTAATGTCCAATTTTTTTGAGAGATTCTCTCTGTCATTATGTTCGGATGAATCCCTTCAAATTTTTTGAGTGAATCAATGGTAGAAAAATCAAACTCAATTTCATCCTTGTATTCTTTTTCCAAAAAATCATCGGAATGCCATAATTTCCTTGCTTGTTTCAACTTTTCTAACTGCAATTTTGGATGTTTTACCCAACCATAATGATACACACTTGCTTGTGTTTGAGCTACCAAAAGTTTTTGATTGTTATGTTTGCGAAAACCTTGTGCATCTTTATACGAAAATATTTCAGGTTTGTTTTTTATAATCCTAACTTCCCTTTTGTACCAACCCCTGCTGTCTGCCAAGTAATCGTATGTTCCATAAAAATGATTGTAGGAAAATAGCAAACCATCAACCTTTTCATTAAATTCATACTTGTGCATCATTTGTTTAAGGTGCAGGTAATCTTTTTCGTGCAAACATTCATCGGCTTGAATATAAATACACCAACTTGCTTTTGGATTAATAGCCTTAAGGGCTTTATTAGTTTCATCAGCCAACACTCTTCCGCCTTCTCTTAAACTATCATCCCATACAGTTTCAATGATTTTAATTTTATCAGAATCAATCGATTTGATATATTCCAAAGTTGAATCTTCACTTTTACCAACCGCTACTATAAGCTCATCGCACAATGGCAAAATAGACAAAATAGCTTCTTTGATGGGATAATCCGCTTTTACAACATTTCGGGCAATAGTAAATCCTGATACAAACATTACTGCAAATTAAGAGAGATTATTGGTATTTCCGTTTGACAGTTTTAAGAATAGACAGCATGTCTGTTTTCCATTTAGCAAAATGATTGAATCGGCTCGACATGAATTCGATTAATTGTAAGTCGGTAGGTGTTTTTTTGAATTTTTCGACATAAGACTTTTCTATCATTTCCATATAAATCTTAAAATCGAGTAAACATTCAAACCAATTTCTGTAAATAGCATAGTTAGTATTGGTTTTTCCGATAGCATACGTTTTTCTATTGCGCGGAAATCTCATACCACAGAGGTTAAAATGGGTCGTTGACAACCAACTGTAATGTTTATCATTTCCACTTTCCTCAATCTTAATTGCTAAAAACAAATGCGCACGATTTCCAATAAACTCTTTGGCAACTTTAAACAACGTATCAGTAGCTGGAACCCTATTTAAACTTACAAAATCGATTAAGTTACTATCTCTCGAAATTTCGACAGCATTTGGGGAAAAGTTACTCGACTTTAACCAATGCAATTGAAAGACCAAAACCAATAATATGATAGTTTTTAGATTAATCAAATTAATAACAAAGATATTTTAACTCGTACTATGTTTATTAACAATTTATTGTCAGCCTTTTTTATTCCAAATATTTCAATAATTTTGTATTCCATTTATGTTTTTTAAAAAATTTGTTTTTATCTCTATTTTATTGCTTAATGGTTTACTTACTAATCATTTATTTTCGCAAAACTTTACGATTTCAGGTTTTGTAACAAATCAACAAACAGGTGATATAATTGTGGGTGCATACGTTTTTTGTCCACAAATTGGGGTGGGTGCTATCACCAATAATTACGGCTATTACGCTCTTAATATCCCTTACGGAACCAAAAACATCATGTATGTTCACGAGGACTATCAAGGCATTATTGACACCTTAATCGTCAATAGAAATAAAACAATCAATAGGTCATTGCTACTTTTAGAAGAAGACATGAATCAAATTGACCCTTTTGACAATCCTTCCCCTGATACTGAATTTGAAACATCTGAAAATGAAAATGACACTTTTAAGGTTAAGCGAATCGTTATTAAAAACTCAGAATCTATTAATGCATTGATTCAAAAAGTATTAGAAACCAATTTCAAAACAATTGACCGAACCGAAAATGGTTTTATTAATATATCGGGACAACAAATAAACAGTATGCCTTCTTTAGGGGGTGAAATTGATGTTACTCGTTCTGTAAAATTTTTACCCGGTGTAATGCCCGGCACAGAACTTAACAACGGCATGTATATTCGTGGTGGAAGTCAAGACCAAAATTTGGTGTTAATGGATGGCGTACCAGTTTACAACATGAATCATCTGTATGGTTTTTATTCCATTTTCAATTCTGAAACAGTAAACAGTATCAATGTTACCAAAAGTGGCTTTTCTGCTAAAAATGGCGGACGATTATCTGGAATTACCGATGTAGTTACCAAAGAAGGAAATACCGATAGAGTTAGAGGAATTTACTTAAATAGTTTGGTCGCTTTAACCCTTGATGTGTATGGTCCGTTAAGTAAAGATGGAAGAACAACCTTTGCTATTTCAGGGAAACGTTCACATTGGGATTTATTTACCCGTGGATTTTCTAGTGATTCAAATAAAATATGGTACACTTTTTATGATTTTAACACAAAAATTAGTCACCGTTTTAATGACAGAAGCAAATTAATCGTTAGTCTTTACAGTGGTAGAGACCGTTTATATACTTTAAATTCATCAACGGAAAACAACAATGGAACAAGCGTATACAACAAATTTAGTATTGACTTAAGATGGGGAAATTTAATTAGTTCTGTAAAATGGAACCGTACCCACAATCAAAAACTATTTTCAAGTTTATCGTTCAATTACAGTCAATATGAGGCAAACTTTGGTTTGAGTATTATTTCGGTTATTGATAGTTTAATTTATAATGACAAAGCCGAATTTCAATATAAATACCGCAATTTCATCAGAGACATCAACCCAAAATGGGATTTTGAATACACATTAGACAAAAAGAATACCATCCATTTTGGAGCCTCAGCTTCCTTGAAACAGTTTTTACCTAGCCGAGATGAAATTAATTACATTTTTAACG